>JANLFJ010000005.1 GCA_024655825.1 Peptococcaceae bacterium
CATCGACTTTGGGTCCACCCCGTTTGTGGTCCAGCAGGCGCTGGCGGAGTGGGAGCGGCCCAAGGTGGAGCTAAACGGGGAGTTCAGGGAATACCCGAGGGTGGCGGGAGTATCGTCTTTTGGCGCTGGCGGCTCGAACGCCCATCTGGTTGTAGAAGAATACATATCGCCCCAAGAGGTGCGGCCTGCCGCGGCTGCAGATGCGTCAAACCCGGCGGTAATCGTCATATCGGCCAAAACCGAAGAGCGGTTGAACGAGCAGGCGAAAAGGCTTTTGGATGCGGTTAAAGAGGCTGAGCTTATGGACATCGCCTACACCCTGCAGGTGGGGCGGGAGGCAATGGAAGAGCGGCTGGCCTTTACCGCCGGCGATAAGCGGGAACTGGAAGAGAAACTGCAGGCGTTTATAGAGGGGCGGGACGGCATCGAGGGGCTTTATCGGGGAAATACCAGGCGGGGCAAAGAAGCCCTGGGCGTTTTGGCCTCGGACGAAGAGCTGCGGGAAACCTGCGAAAAATGGTTCCGGCGCAAGAAATACTCCAGGCTGCTGGACCTGTGGACGAAGGGGCTGGAGATAGACTGGGAGAAGCTTTACGGGGAGAACAGGCCTCGGCGGGTCAGCCTGCCAACTTACCCGTTTGCCCGGGAGCGGTACTGGGCGCCGGAAGGCGTCGCTGTTGGTGCGGTCTCCGGCAAAATGAAGGTGCTGGGTAATTATATCGAGCGCCCTGACCAGAAGAAAAAATGCTATTTGAAAAAAAGCTGGGAGGTTTGTCCCGCTGACTCTGCCGGAAGTTTTAAGGGGAACGTGGCCATACTGGCAACGCCGGAAACAAAAAGCTTGGCGCTTCGGCTGTCGCAGCTTTTGCCGGGCGGTGTGGTCTTTGATGCGGCTGGTATTGAATCAAGGCTGGAGTCGGGAGAAGAATGGAAAAAGTATGACGGCCTGATAGACCTGGTGGGGTGCGGCAAGGAAAAAAACGATTCGCTGGCCTGGATTGCGTGGCTTCAGAAAATGATTGAGACGGGTCAAAAAAATGGGTTGATGTTTCTAGGCGTGACCAAAGGATTGGAATCATATCAAAACGGTGTCGTTAATATGTCGGGGGCTTCCAGGGCCGGGTTGTACCGCCTGCTGCAAAGCGAATACGGGCATGTGCGCTCCAGGCATATGGACGCGGACACCTCTGTTGACGATGAAGCGCTGGCCCGGCAGGTAGCGGCCGAGTTTTGCCTGGCGGGTGACGATCCGGAAATATGCTACCGGGACGGAAAACGTTACCGGGCTTTTTTGGAGGAAACGGATGCAGGCGGGTGTTTGCCGCAGGCCGTAACTTTTCCTGAAGAACATGTGCTGTGGGTTACAGGCGGGACGCGAGGGCTGGGCTACCTGTGCGCCCGCTACTGCGCCGAGAGGTACGGCGTCAGGCGCGTGGTGCTTACGGGGCAAAAACCGCTGCCGCCCAGGGGGGAATGGGCTGCATATGAAAACAAGGAAGGTTTGGCGGCCCAAAAGATCAAAGCGGTTAGAGAACTGGAAAAACTGGGTGTGCAGGTAATGGTGCTCTCGCTTCCGCTGACGGATGTTAATGCTGTCCAAAAGGGCTTAAAGGAGGTAAAAAAGGCGATGGGCCCGGTTGGAGGGGTTATTCACTGCGCCGGCAGCATCGACCTGGAAACCCCTGCGTTTATTCGAAAACCGCTCCAGGGAATTAAAAAAGTGCTTGATCCCAAAGTTTACGGGCTGGAGGTCCTTTATAATGCCATGCGCGATGAGCCGCTGCAGTTTTTTATCCTGTTTTCGTCCGTTTCGGCGGCTGTTCCGGCTCTGGCGGCGGGGCAAATAGATTATGCCATGGCCAATGCGTTCATGGATTATTTCGCGGAGGCAAATGCAAGGAAGTGTCCTGTTGTCAGCATCCAGTGGACAAGTTGGAAGGAGACGGGGATGGGAGAAGTAAAAAGCAGGGTGTACCGGCAGGCGGGCTTTCTCAGCCATACCGACGAGGAAGGTCTGGAGTTCCTGGACCATATTATTTCAACAAGAATGGGGCCTGTCGTCTTGCCGGCAGTAGTCAACCCGGATTTATGGAGGTCTTACGGTTTGATGAAGCCAAAGATTCAACAGGAGCCCGCGGCATTATCCGGAGAAAGGATTTCCGATTCTATTGATGGGCCAAAATTGCGGGGCAAAACTACGGACCAGGTCCGTTCGTGGCTGGCCGGGTTGTTTGCCGCGGAGTTAAGGATTGAAATCTCCAAGCTGGAACCTGATAAACCGTTTGCGGAATACGGGGTTGATTCAATACTGCTGGCGCAATTGCTGCGCTCTATCAATCAAGCGGTGTCACTGGATTTGGAACCGTCCATTTTATATGAGTATTCAACGCTGGATTCACTTGCCGCCTGGCTGGCTGACAGGCATGCTCAAGCCTTATCCGCATATGCCGAACATGAAGGGTCCGCGCGGCAAGACCCGCAGGTCGGGCTGGAACCTGCCTGGAGAATGCGGGACGAAGCTGACAGGAAAGAAGCGGCTTCCCTGGGCACGGCTGTGGTTGGGATGTCCTGCCGCTTTCCGGGAGCGAATAACCTGGAAGAATACTGGCGGTTGCTGGTGGAAGGGCGTTCGGCGATCCGCCCGGTTTCCCGGGAACGCCGCGGCTACGGAAGCCAGTTTTACGGGGGCTTTTTAGAAGACATTGCCTGTTTTGATCCCAGGTTTTTCTTGATTTCCGAGGAAGACGCCAGGGCGATGGATCCCCAGGCCTTACTCGTGCTGGAGGAGTGTTTAAAACTGTGGTATCAAGCGGGATACTCGCACCAGGAACTCAAGGGAAAACAGGTGGGGGTCTACCTAGGGGGGCGCGGCTGCTGCCCGCCGGGTGAAGCCGTTCTCAGCAAGGCGCGCAATCCCATCATGGCGGTTGGCCAGAACTACCTTGCAGCAAACGTTTCACAATTTTTCGACCTGCGGGGACCAAGCATCGTTGTGGATACCGCCTGTTCCTCGGCGTTGGTCGCCGTGAATTTGGCGGTTCAAGCCTTGAACAGCGGTGAAATTGAATCCGCTGTCGTGGGGGGAGTAAATGTTTTGAACTCTGAGGCGACTCACCGCCTGTTTGCGCAGAGGGGGCTTTTGAATCCCGGCCCGTCCTTTCATGCTTTTGACCGGCGTGCCGCGGGAGTAGTGCTGGGAGAAGGTGTGGGCGTTGTCCTGTTAAAGAAGGTGGAGCAGGCCCTGGCCGACGGTGACCAGATATACGCGGTAATAAAATCGGTAGCCATAAACAATGATGGGCGGACCGCGGGCCCGGCAACCCCAAACCTGCAGGCGCAAAAGGAGGTTATGCAGGCCGCCCTGGCGAGAAGCGGAAAGAAGCCCGAAGAAATCAGCTACCTGGAAGCAAACGCTTCCGGGAGCGAGGTGACGGACCTGCTCGAATTAAAAGCCGTTTCTGCTGTTTACCGTTCCTCAAGCAAAGCACCGCTGTGGTTGGGATCGGTGAAACCCAATATAGGGCATCCCTTATGCGCCGAAGGTGCGGCCAGCCTGATCAAGGTGGTGCTGATGCTGCAGCGCGGGCAATTCGTCCCGTTTTTGTCCGGCGAACAACCCATGAAGCATTTTGTTAAAGAGCAGTTCCCGTTTGGTTTTTGCCGTGAACCGGCCGCATGGGCAGGCATGTCCCGGGCCGCGGGAATAAACTGTTTTGCGGACGGCGGCACCAATGCCCATGCCATTGTGGAGGCCTGGGAGGATATAAGCCCGGCCCGGGCAAAGAGGAGCCCGCTCGTTCCCCCATCTATGGAACGTTATGACATTTACGGCCGAGAGGGCGCCGGTGATTTGAAAATGGTTTCTTCGGTTGACAAACAGGGGCTGCCCGGCGGTGCACCCAATATCTGGAAACGGGGAATAGTGGAGGGTTGAACTGTAATGAAGGAGAGTTTTTTGCTGAGCGCTGACAATCCGGTGATTAAGAATCACAAGGTGTACGGTTTGCCCATGTTACCTGGACTGGCTTATATAGACCTGCTTTACCAGGTGTTCCGGGAAAACGGTTTCGATTATACGACCCTTGAGCTTCGCAATTTAACAATCTATAACCCGCTGGTTGTGGAGCAGGGCAGAGATGTAACGCTTGATATCCAGTGTACCGAGACTGCAAACGGGCAGTGGCAGCTTAAAGTGGAAGGCCAGTATGAGGATAGGGAAAAAAAGGTCCGGGTTAAAAAACAATATGTTGCCGCCGAAATGAAGCAAAGAGAAGCGGCTGTCTTTGCAGAGACTCTTTCCCTTGATGCTGTGAAACAGGCGGCAAAGCAGACCGTTAACTTAAGCGAAATTTATAATCAGTGCCGGCGCAGGGAACTGGTGCATACCGGGTTTATGAAAGCGGAAGGAGTCGTTTATGACCTCGATGCGGAGGTGATTATTGACCTTTCCGTGGGGCCGGCGGCTTACCCCAGCGCGGCGGGATTCATGTTTCACCCGGTCCTGCTCGACGGAAGCGCCATAGGATTGTGGGGGACATCGGCCTTATTCAAGGAGGAACAGCGTTTATCTTTGCCTCTTTTTTATGAATCGTTTCGCGCTTCGACTCTTTTGCCAAAGCGGTGCACGGTACGGGTCCAGAAGTCTTCGCTGCGTCAAAAAAACGAACTTTCTTTCCTGACAATGGAGTTTTTCGATGATGCGGAGAAAAAAGCGGGGGAACTGTTCAATTACACCGGCAAGCTGGTCCGGGACGCAGGCTTGCTTAACCCTGACCCCACAAAAACCCAAAAATGGAACATGCCGAGATTGTTTTTGCCTTTCTTGAAATCTAAGCGGGCAGCAAGCAGCGGGTCGATAGCGGAAGCCGTCGAATCATTTTTAAAACAGCTGCTGGCGGAACGGTTAAATAAGCCGCTGGAGAAAATCGATGCACGGACAGGTTATTATGAGTTGGGCCTTGATTCGGCAGGTTTGCTGGAGCTTGCCCGTGATATAGAAAGAAAAACCGGGACTGATTTGTCGCCGACCTTATTGTTTGAATACACGAATATTGCCGACTTGTCGGCATATTTGGCTGAAAATTACGCTTCAAAATTTGCCGGCCGCGTCTTTGCGGGCATGCCGGCTGCAGCGCCGCGTTCGGGTTCTGGTCCTGATGAAGAGCTGTCCAAACTTCCTGGAGATGAGAGGGAAAGCAAACCGTTTTTTGCTCCGCAGGCCGCCGCCGGCGATATTGCCGTTATCGGCATGGCTGGCCGTTATCCAGGGGCCGGGAACCTGCGGGAATTCTGGAATAATTTGAAGAAGGGAAAGGAGTCCATAACCGAAGTGCCGAAAGACCGCTGGGATTGGAAACGGCTGGAAGGAATAAACTCGCCCTCGGGAAAAGGCATCCCCAGATGGGGAGGGTTTATTGATGACCCGGCCTGTTTCGATCACGAATTCTTTCACCTTTCACCGCGGCAGGCCGAAGAGCTCGATCCCCAGGAACGTCTGATTTTGGAGACCTGCTGGGAAGCGATCGAAGACGCTGGTTACACTCCCGGGACGTTGACGCCCGTTGGGGAGCGAAAACAAAAGCGGCCAGTGGGCGTGTTTATCGGGGTCATGCATAACGATTACTTGCTGGTCGGGGCTGAAGAGGTTTCGCGTGGGCGGCCGTTTCCTTTGCCCATGAGCAGCGCGTCGATTGCCAACCGCATCTCGTATTTCTTTGATTTCCACGGACCCAGCATTACCCTGGATACCATGTGTTCTTCCTCGCTCACCGCCGTGCACTTGGCAGTGGAGGGCATCAGGCGTGGGGAATGCCGGGTGGCCCTGGCCGGCGGGGTGAATCTGTCACTTCATCCCTATAAATACATGACATACGGGCTTATGGACGTGCTGGCCAGCGGCGCGCGCTGTCACCCTTTCGGACGGGAAGGAGACGGTTACCTCCCGGGGGAGGGTATCGGCCTGGTCCTGTTAAAACCGCTCTCTCAGGCTGTTCGTGACCGGGACAACATTTATGCGGTGATAAAAGGCAGCGCCGCCAATCACGGGGGAACAGCGAGCGGGTTTACGGCGCCCAACCTGGCCGCCCTGGCGGACCTGGTCGTCTCTTGCCTGGAGAATAACGGGATTGACCCCCGGACGATCAGTTATGTTGAGGCCGCCGCCAACGGGTCGGCCCTGGGTGATCCTGTAGAGGTGGCGGCTTTGACCAGGGCTTTCCGGAAGTTCACCCCTGATGAGCGGTTTTGCGCCATCGGTTCCGTAAAAGGCAATATCGGGCACGCGGAAGCGGCCGCCGGCATATCGCAGCTGGCTAAAGCAGTCCTGCAGCTTCATTATCAAGAACTGGTCCCGACCATAAACGCGGAGCCTTTAAACCCTGAGATAAACTTAAAGGGAACGCCGTTTTACCTGCAAAAAGAACTGCAGAAATGGAAACGGCCGGTGGTCAAGGTTAACGGGGAACGGCGGGAGTTCCCCAGGCGCGCGGCGGTAAATTCATTCGGGGCAGGAGGTTCGAATGTGCATATCATCCTGGAAGAATATGAAAAGAAGGGTTCAAAAAGTCCTGCCGTATCCCCGCAGGTTGCGGTTATTTCGGCGAAGACCCGGGAGCGCTTGCAGGCGGCCGTGGAACAGATGCTTGTCTTTATTGAAGGTCAAAGCAGGTTTTCCCTGGAGGACCTGGCGTATACCCTGCAGGTCGGGCGTGAAGCCATGGGTTGCCGGTTGGCTTTAGTAGTGAGGAGCCGGGAAGAACTCGTGCGGGGTTTGAAGGCTTACTTGAAACGAAACGCAACAAGCGGCGACAGCGAGGCCAATATCCCTATTTATACCGGGGATGGCGGTGACATGGCCGGTTCATTTCCGGGCAAGGGAAAAGAGGAGGACGCCCGGCGAGCGCTTTTGGCCGAAAAAGACCTTGAGGGCCTTGCTCGTCATTGGGTCCAGGGCGGACAGGTAAACTGGGAACTGCTTCATGAAGGGGGAACAGCAAGCAGGATTTCATTGCCGACTTATCCTTTCGCCAGGGTGCGCTGCTGGATTGCGGCAGGCAAGGAGAGGCCCGCGCCATGCCAGGACCAGGAGGCAATACCCGCCTGCTGGAGCGAAGAAAACATCCGGGAAGATATTGCGCATTTTCTATGCCGGGAGCTTGGCCTGGTCAGGGAACGGGTCGGTTTGGACAGGGACCTCACGGAGTACGGGATGGATTCAATAACCGCCATGAAGCTCCTGCGCCATATCGAAAAAACGTTCGGGTTGAAGCTGACAAGGCGGGAAATGATGGAACACCAGACGATCAAGTCTCTATCGGGCCACCTGACTGCGAAAATAGGGGAAACAAGACTTAAGGCAGCGGGTGAAGCGGGAGGGGACAAGGGGAGCGAGAGCCTGGAGAAATTCAAACAGGGCCTTTTGACCCTGGAGGAAATAGAGGAATTAATTGACAAGGGAGAAATAATAAAATGAAAAGAAAGAGGTTGATGTAATGAGCAGCGGTTCCATTTCAAACAAAAAGGCGCGAGGTTATCTCGGGTTTCTTCTCCGGTCGTTGAAGTACAGAAATTACCGTCTTTATTTCAGCGGCCAGGGCATTTCCCAGGTGGGAAGCTGGATTCAAACAATCGCTATAAGCTGGCTGGTGTACAGTATGACCGGTTCTGCCTTTATCCTGGGTTTTGTGGGGTTTTTAAGCCAGGTCCCGGTTCTGTTTATCACCCCCTTCGCCGGGGTTTTGGTCGACCGGTGGAACCGCCACCGAACTTTTATTGCCACTCAGACCATGGCCATGCTGCAGGCCTTCGTTTTATCGGCGCTGGTCCTGACGGGGAAAATCATGCTCTGGCATATTATTCTTTTAAGCCTGTTCATTGGTTTGGTCTTTTCTTTTGAATTAACGGTTAGCCAAACTTTTATTGTTAATATTATTGAAAAAAGAGAAGACCTTGGCAACGCCATCGCCTTAAATTCCGCGCTGCTCAACCTGGCGCGCTTGTTGGGACCTTCACTGGCGGGAATTTTGATTGCGACCGCAGGCGAGGGTGTTTGTTTCTTTATAAACGGCGCAAGCTACCTTGCCGTTATTGCAGCACTGCTGGCCATGAGAATTAGACCGCAACCGGCGGCCAGAAAGCGTGACCTTGGGAAAGAGTTAAAGGAAGGTTTCCTTTATGTCTTTGGTTCTCTACCTCTCAGGTCGGTAATCTTGCTGCAGGGGTTTATTACCCTTACCGGCATGCCGTTTCAGGTGCTGATGCCTGTTTTTGTCAAGGAAATCCTCAAAGAAGGGCCGCACGCGCTTGGCTTTATCGTGGGCTCTTCCGGTATCGGCGCCATTTTCGCCACACTGTTTCTGGCCTGGCGCAAGGACGTGCTTGGTCTGGTCAGGCTGATACCGTTAGCCACGGGGCTTTTAGGGCTTGGGCTTATCGCTTCCGCCCTTTCCAGGCTGACCTTGCTTTCGATGTTTTTTGCGTTTTTCACCGGGTTTGGAGCAATTATGCAGATGGCGGCGGGCAGTACGGTTTTACAGAGAATCGTGGATGATGATAAAAGGGGAAGGGTGATGAGCATTTATACAATTGCGTTTTGGGGCGTCTATCCGCTCGGCAACCTGCTGGCGGGAAGCCTGGGGAACATAATAGGGGTGCCCAACGAGTATATACTAAGCGGTGTTTGCTGCCTTGCGGGTTCGCTGGTTTTCGCGGCCAGGCAGGGGTCTATTGCTGCGGATGTTAAACAAGTTTTATCTCCTGCTGGGAGCGAAGCAAAGGCGTGAACGAAGAAGGGCGGCGGCGCTCCGGTGGTTTAAACGCCTGCTTGAGGCTGCGGAGAGGGAAGGAGAGGGTGTTTTGAGCAGATTCGAGTTAAAAGAAAGAATCCGGGAGGGGCTTAATGACGCGAGTTCCAGGCTGACCAGGCAAAAAGCCCTGGGTGTTATCAGAATGTCGGTCCGGCAGATGACGGCAAGCTGTCCCGGGTTGAAAGAAAGGTTAAGAGGGATTAAGGAGTATTCAATTGCCAATTTGCCTGTTCTTATGGAACAGGCTGTCGTTTCTTTGAAGGAGAACGGCTGCCGGGTTTTCATAGCCGGTACGGATGAAGAGGCCGTGTCGTATATCGGGGAAATAGTAGGAAATAAATTGGTAGTCAAGTCCAAGTCGAATGCGGGCAAGGAAATAGAGATTGCTGACCGCCTGGAAAGGCTGGGCGCTAGGGTTATCGAAACCGACCTGGGCGACCGCATCAACCAGATGGCTGGAAGCGGCGCCAGCCATCCCCTAGCCCCGGCCATTCACCTCCCGGTGGAGAAAGTGGCCGAACTTTTTTCGAAGGAAACGGGGCGCAAGCTGGAAGGCGACGTGGAAACACTGGTCAGGGCGGCCCGTGCAAGCCTGCGCGGTTACCTGGAAGAAGCAGGCGTGGGTTTATCGGGGGCTAATGCTGTGGTTGCTGAAACGGGGTCGATTATCCTTGCGGAAAACGAGGGCAACATCAGGGCGGTGACCGGCATGCCCGAAATCCATATTGCCGTGACCGGCGTAGAAAAGATCGTGCCCAGCCTGGATGACGGGTTAGCGGTGGCCAGGGCTGCGGCCGTTTGTGGAACGGGGCAGGATATGGGGACATATGTGAGCATAATTTCCGGCCCCACCCGTTATAACGGCCGGGACAACAGCTTTCAGGGAGCGGGACAGGGACCGGCCGAAGTGCATGTAGTCTTTCTGGCCGCAGGCAGAGACAGGGCTATAAAAGAAGGGTTTGCCGAAGCGCTTTACTGTATAAACTGCGGCGGGTGTCTCAATTTTTGCCCTGTTTATGCGGAAATAGGGGATAAATTCGGCTACAAGCACCTGGGCGGCCGGGGCGCCGTCTTCACGGCTTTTCATGAAAGCCTGGAAAAAGCCGAGGAGGCAGGCCTCTCGTTTTGCCTTGGCTGTCAAAAGTGCCTGGAGTCCTGCGCTGCCGGCATCAACACGCCGGAAATGATTTTGCGCCTGCGGGCGGAAGCCGTTGACAAGAGGCGTCCAGTACAGGGATATAATAAGGTGGCAACCGCCGTGCTGGTTGAGAACAGGCTTTCGCGATGGCTCAAACCGGCGCGTGTTTTACAGGATGCGGCGGTAAAACGGCAGGCGGGCGGCGATTTTGCCGTGCCCAGAATCGGGCTGCCGGGTCTGGGGATTCCGGCGACCCGTCTTGTTCCGACGATTGCCGGCAGGTTTTTTGAAGAAATGATCAGCGGGCGGCCGGCTGTTGACAAGTATAAAGTAAAGGTAAATTTTTTTGTTGGGTGCGTGACAAGGTATGTTCTGCCCCGGTTGGGGGCTGACCTGCTTGATGTCCTGGAAACACAGGCCGTAAAGGTCGTTGTTCAAGAAAAAGAGGCCTGCTGCGGGCTGCCCTTGCTGGCGGCCGGTTACAGGGAGGAGGCGACTGCCCTGGCCCGGTGCAACGTAAAGCTGTTTGCCCAGGAGTGCGCTGATTTCATGGTATTTGTATGTCCCGCCTGCGCAGCCGCGGTTAAGAAGGAGTGGCCCAGGCTGCTGGAGAATGAAGGCGACGAATTAAAAGAAAAAAGCCTGGAACTTGCGGCCAAGGTAATGGACATCAGCCAGTTCCTCCTGGAGGTGGTTGGCCTGGAAATGTTCAGGAAAACAGTAGAAAAGAGGGTTACTTACCATGATCCATGCCATCTTGCCGGGGGATTAGGGGTCAGGGAACAACCACGGAGTCTGCTGCGAGCAATCGGCGGCCTCGACCTGGTTGAGATGAAGGAGGCGGACAGCTGCTGCGGCTTCGGCGGCGGTTTCAGTTTTGCCTATTATGAGCTTGCCAGCAGGATCGGGAGCAAAAAAGCGGAAAAGATCGGGGATACCGGGGCGAGCCATGTGGTTACGGGCTGCCCGGGCTGCATGATTCACCTGGCTGACAGCCTGCACCAGGCGGGAGGCGGGCAAAAGGTTGTGCATACCATTGAACTGGCGGCAATGGCGGTAAGAGGAGGGAGAAACTGATGGGACAGGAGATTGCCGCAGCCCGGGAAAAAACGGTCAAGGGCCTGCCGGAGATGGTGAACAAAGCCTGTGAGAAGTTAATAGCAAAGGGCTGCCGGGTTTATTTCGCCGCCGACCGGGTTCAGGCCCGGGGTGTTTTAGCCGGCCTGCTGAAGGGGCAAAGGCTGGTGGCGCGCTCTTACAGCAAGACTTTACGGGAAATAGGGTTTGATGAACTGACGGCCGGGCTGAATATTAAGTCGGTTAGGACCTGCGCGGCGGAAATGATCATGGACCGGCTTCAACCACACCACCCGGGATGCTCCCCCTTTCCGTTTACAAGCTGCAGCCGGGACGAAATTTACAGGGCCTTGCGGGAAGAACTTGGCGAAAACGGCGCAGCAAATTTTGATGAATTAAGACGGCTGCTGCATAAAAAGATCAGGGGAATAATAATTGACAGCGAATCTGGCGTTACCGGCGCCAACGGCATAGCGGCGGAAAGCGGCACACTGATCTTGGCGGAAGAGGAAGGGAACGCCAGGAACGTTTCCAACCTCCCTCCAAGACACATAGCGGTTGCCGGGATCGAGAAGATTTACGGTAATGCAGAAGAGGCCCTGGCTGCCGTTTGCAGCGCGGCGGCACACGGCACGGGGCGGAAAACTCCGGCCTGCATTTCGTTGATTTCGGGGCCGAGCCGCACGGGCGATATCGGGTTTAGACTGGTTTACGGCATGCATGGTCCCGGGGAAGTGCACGTGGTCCTGCTGGACAACGGCAGGCGGTTTTTGCTGGAACAAGGCCTGGGAGATATGCTCAAATGTGTCGACTGCGGGGCCTGCCTTGTTATGTGCAGGCAGATGGCCCTGGAAAACGGGTGGACAGACCTTTCCCTGACCATGAAAGGCATTTGTCTGGCCCTGGTCCAGGGAAGGATTAAAAAACCTGAAAAGCTTGATATTTATAATGTTACCTGTCCGGCAGGCATTGCCTTCAAGCGTTTCAAACAGGTGTTATTAAAGCTGGGCGAGCTTTAAGAAAACGCTTTGTTTATTCTCGAATTCGTTGGGTAATTAAGCTGGAACCCCCAAATTAACGGGGGTTCAAAATTTTTTTAGATTTACAAATTTTTTTTGCAGGAGAATTAAAAAATAAGTAGAAAATAGTGGTACAGAGTGGAGTAAAGTGGTATAATGTGGAGTACAGTGGAAGATAAATAGGAGGAGCTAAACGGCTTGTTCACGGGAGAATACCAGCACAGCCTGGATGAAAAAAGCAGGTTGATAATGCCGGCCAAGTTCCGCGAGGTCCTGGGCGACGCGTTCATAATCACCAAGGGTCTGGACACCTGTCTGTTTGTTTATCCCCAGGCTGAATGGAAAATACTAGAGGAGAAACTGAAGAACCTGCCGTTTACCAATAAAGACGCGCGTGCTTTTGCTCGCTTCTTTTTCTCCGGCGCTATTGAATGCGAGACGGACAAGCAGGGGCGAATCTTAATCAGCAGCAACCTTCGCGAGTACGCAAGGGTTATTAAGGACGTGGTGATCATCGGGGTAGGAACGCGCATCGAAATATGGGCCAAGGAAGTCTGGGATGAATACAGTAAAATAACGGAAAAAAGTTACGAGGAACTGGCGGAGAAGATGATGGAGCTGGACCTGGGATTCTGAGGTGAACACAGATGAATTCAAAGCTGTTTTCTCACACTCCAGTTCTTCTCCGGGAAGTGCTGGACTTTCTTTCTCCGCAGCCCGGGCAGGTCATGCTTGACTGCACTGCCGGGGGTGGAGGTCACAGCAGGGCGATTTTGAGCCGGCTGTTGCCCGGGGGGAAACTTATTGCCCTGGACAGGGATAAAGAGGCTGTTGAAGCTGCGAAAAAAGTGCTGGAACCATTCGGGACAGAAAATTTCTTAATCATGCAGGCTGAATTCAGCGATTTGCAAAAGGTTTTGCAGGCTGTTTCCATAGAAAAGGTGGACGGGATCGTTTTTGACCTTGGTGTTTCCTCGCACCAGCTGGATGAGGCGGAAAGAGGATTCAGCTACCGTGTAGATGCACCTCTGGATATGAGGATGGACCGCGCAGCCGGTCAGACGGCAGCCGAACTGGTGAACGAAAGGTCACCGGAAGAACTTACCCGGATTATTAGGGATTACGGAGAAGAGCGCTGGGCTAAAAGGATAGCTTTTTTTATCTGTGAAGAAAGGAAAAGGGGGCCGATCACCACCACCGGACAGCTGGCGGATTTAATCAAAAAAGCGATACCCCAGGGGGCCCGGCGGGAAGGGCCCCATCCCGCCAGGCGGACTTTTCAGGCGCTCAGGATAGCCGTAAACCGGGAACTGGAAGTCCTGGCCGGGGCATTGGAGCAGGCGATAGAGGTCCTGAATCCAAGGAGACGCTTGGCGGTAATAACTTTTCATTCGCTGGAGGACCGACTCGTTAAAAGGGTTTTCCAGGAAAAGAGCGGGGGTTGTGCGTGTCCTCCCGACTTTCCCGTCTGCGTGTGCGGGAAGAGGGCTGTGGTAAAAATACTGACCGGTAAACCGGTTCAACCGTCGAAAGAAGAGATGGCGGTTAATCCCAGGTCCCGCAGCGCCAAGTTGAGAGTGGTGGAAAAAGAGGCGACGTTCTAAAGGGAAGAAGAGGTGAATATCCTTGGTAGTAGCGTCAAAACGTGCTGTTGGCCATGGTTACGATTACTACGCTCCGGTTTCTCTACCCAAGGAAAAGAGCAAAATAAGGATCAGGACGCGAAAGAGCGCCTCTCCTTTGCTTGGCGTGTTTGCTGGAGTATTGATGGTCACGCTTCTCTTTTCCACCGGTTTGTCTTATACTTATTTAAAAGCATATACAGCCAAGCTTTACCTGGAAATAAACAGATGCAGCCAGGAAAACAAGGCTATAGCCATCCAGAATGAAAAGCTGAAACTGGAAGAAGCCAGGCTGAAATCCTTGGAAAGGGTTGAGAAAATCGCTCAACAGAAGATGGGTATGATAAAAAACCCGCAGGTAGAGTACCTGGCTATGCAGATACAAGAAAGGAAAGTTCCATCTGCTGCGGTGGAGGGTGATGAAAGGCCGGCAGTGCAGGAAGGCGCAAATAGTATTTCTGCCGGGGAGAGGTTGCTAAAAGGTATAGCAGCGGCTATTTTGGAAAGGGGATCGGAAAAGAAAGGGTAACCGGCATTTGGAGTGGAGAAAATGTCCATATCTTCAATCAGGATCAGAAAAAGGATAACGCTTGTTTTTTTGCTGGTTTTGATATTGATGCTGTGCCTCTCCCTGCGCCTGGTTTGGGTCCAGTTTGTTATTGGCGAAGAGCTGAGGGAAAAGGCTTTCCAGGCCAGGTACCGCAATGTTGAGGTTAAGGCGAAAAGGGGTATGATCTATGATGCTAAGGGGAAACCCTTGGCTATTAGTGTTAGTACGGACTCTTTTTATGCCATACCAGCGCAGGTGAGGAAATCGGGCCGGGCTGAAGAAACCGCCGCCAAGATCGCGCAGGTTCTGAATATGGAAAAGGGAAAAGTGCTGGAGGCCATTACCAGGTACCAGGCTTTTGTCTGGATCCAGCGGCATGTGCCTGATGAGAAGGCCAGGATTTTGAAAGAGCTTAACCTGGAAGGAATCAGTTACGTGGAAGAACCGGAGCGCTTTTATCCGAACGGGCAGCTGCTTTCTCATGTTCTGGGTTTCTGCGGTATTGACAACCAGGGATTAAACGGTATTGAGGTTACCTATGAAAAGGTATTAAGCGGCAGTCCGGGAGCGGTAATGGTGGAGTATGACGCCAGGGGGCAGGAAATACCCGACGCCCTTTACAAGTATGTGCCACCGCAGGATGGAAACAGTATTTTTTTAACCATCGACGAGACTATCCAGTATATCGTGGAGCGTGAACTGGATGAAATCATGAAACTGCGGAACCCCAAAAGGGCCGGGGCGATTATTATGGATCCTAAAACGGGGCGAGTACTGGCCATGGCTGTCCGCCCGTCCTTTGATCCCAACAAGTATAAAGAGTATGACCAGTCCCTGTGGCGCAATTTTCTTATTTCAGATGTCTATGAGCCGGGTTCGACCTTCAAAACCGTCACTGCGGCCGGAGCTCTTGATGAAGGTGTAGTGAAACCGAACGACAGGTTTTATTGTTCGGGTTTTATCAAGGTGGGAAAGGAAACAGTAAAGTGCTGGCGGTACGGGAGACCCCACGGCAGCCAGAGTTTTGCGGAGGGGGTCCAGAACTCCTGTAACCCTGTCTTCGTCACTGTGGCGCTGCGGGAAGGAAAGGATATATTTTATCGCTATCTGTACGGCTTTGGTTTCGGCCAGAAAACGGGGATAGAACTGCCGGGCGAGGCGGTGGGAATCCTGGTAGACAGGGAGAAATGCAAGGATATTGATCTGGCCACCATGTCAATCGGGCAGGCCAACGCTGTGACGCCTATCCAGCTCCTGACTGCGTTTGCGGCCATCGCCAACGGAGGCTATCTAATGAAGCCGCAGCTGGTTAAGGAAATAAGGGACAGGGAAGGCAGGCTGGTCAAAACGGTCGAACCACAAGCAATAAGGCAAGTAATATCAAGTGACACTTCAAGGGTTTTTCTTAATATACTGGAAACGGTCGTCAGTCAAGGAACCGGAAAAAACGCTTACGTGGAAGGCTACAGGGTAGGCGGCAAAACGGGGACCGCCCAAAAGATAATCCCGGGTGGAGGATATTCAACTACGGAATACATCGCTTCGTTCCTTGGCGCTGCTCCGGTGAATGATCCCCAGATTGTTGGGCTGGTGGTTGTCGACTCGCCGCAGGGTGTTTATTTTGGCGGGCAGGTGGCGGCACCGGCTTTTGGCAATATTGTTCGCGATACCCTGCGTTATTTGCAGGTTCCGGCGCAGGTTGAACCTGGAAAGATTGCCAGCCCTAGTAAAAAGGCGGTGGTCCTGCCCAATATGGCGGGCCTGGAGGTCAAAGAAGCTGTGCAGAGGTTGGAGAAGCTCAAGCTGAAACAGGAAGTTGTGGGTGACGGGACGAAGGTCAAGACCCAGCTGCCCCAGGCGGGAAGCGAAGTCCGGGAGGGAAGCGAGGTTGTTCTCTATACAGGTATTCCGGCGGTGGAAAACAGCCCCGAATCCGTGGCCATACCCGATCTGACAGGAAAAACTCTTGGCGAGATCAGGGATCTTACCAAACTCCTCAACCTCAATCTTGAAGTTCAAGGCAGTGGTGTGGTGGTAAGACAGGAACCTGAACCGGGACAGCTTGTGCCTGTTGGGAGCAATATAACTATTGTTATGGAACCGCTAACCCAGAATGCTATGGAACAGTATGGGCCGTAAAGACATTTGGGCATTGCTTGGGGCCGATCTCCGGTATAGCTTTTGAATAATCATTAATTCATTAGCGAGAGTCGGAATTCGGATAATTGGATATCCGTTAATTCGGGTAATACTAGGGAGGACGGGACTTGAAAAGGTGGTATGGGCATGAAACTGGCAGAGCTTAAAGAATACACAGAGGTGCTGGCGGAAAGCGGCGATCTGGAAAAAGAAGTGGAACAGGTGGTCTATGACTCGTGCCAGGCCGGGGCGGGGTCCGTTTTCGTGGCGGTACCGGGCTTTAAAACAGACGGCCATCTTTTTATCGGTGAAGCCATGGAAAGAGGAGCCGCGGCTGCTGTCATTCAGGACAGCCGGTACATGTCCGAGGGCTATCCCTGGCTGTTGGTTCCCAGCACGCGCAAAGCGCTGGCCGATTTGAGCTGTGCCGTGTACGGTTTTCCCGGCAGCCGCTTGAATATAATCGGGGTAACCGGGACTAACGGCAAGACCACGACGACAAACCTGATTGCCCGCATCTTGGAGGATGCCGGGCACAGGCCCGGTCTGGTGGGGACCATCTATAACCGGATCGGGCGGGAAATAATCCCTGTCCATCACACAACGCCTGAAGCGCCTGATCTGCAGAAACTCTTTTTGGCCTTCCTGGAAAAAGGCGCGGATTATGCCGTGATGGAAGTCAGTTCCCATGCCCTGGAACTATCCAGGGTGAGGGGCACGGAATTTGACGTGGCCGTGTTTACGAACCTGACCCAGGACCACCTGGACTTTCACGGCGAAATGGAGCAGTACCTGGCGGCCAAAGGCAAGCTCTTTGCCGGTCTGGGGGTCAAAAGCAAGAAACAAAGGCGGAAGTTTGCTATTATTAATTGGGACGATCCCTATGCCGGCGCGATTGCCGAGATGACTTCCGTACCGGTCATAACTTACGCGGTCAGGAAAAACGCGGATGTGAAAGCGGAAAAGGTAGAAGTGAGAGCGGAAGGAGCCAGATTTGTTCTTAAGTTCACAGACAGGGCTGTCCCAGTCCGTTTGAGATTGACAGGGTTCTTTAACGTATATAATGCACTGGCCGCTGTTGCCGTAGGGCTGGTGGAAGGGATCGACGTGGAGAATATTGTTGCCTCCCTGGAAAAACTGGCCGGTATTCCCGGCAGGTTCGAGAAGGTGGAGGAAGGCGGAGAAGGACAAGATTTTACTGTAATTGTCGATTACTCACATACCCCTGACAGCCTGGAAAACTGCCTGAAAACAGCGCGGGAGTTTACGACGGGCAGGGTGATCACGGTTTTCGGCTGCGGCGGAGACCGCGACAGGAAAAAGCGCCCGGTTATGGGCGAAATAGCGGGGAGACTGTCGGATTATATCGTTGTTACTTCAGATAACCCGCGTTCGGAAGAACCGCAGGCAATCATCGCTGAGATTATGCCTGGTGTCAGGAAAACTTCCCTACCCGGAAGATATGTGGAGATAGCTGACAGGAAGGAAGCGATCTTCCATGCCGTCCGGGAAGCAAAAACAGGCGACGTGGTGATTATTGCGGGAAAAGGGCATGAGGATTACCAGATTATCGGGATGCGAGTCGTCCACTTTGACGACAGGGAAACAGCAAGGGAAGCCATCCGGGAAAAACTGGGCAGGTAGATTCACTGCTGGCAAGGGCCAGAGGTGGTAACTATGTATGGATTGACAGTGGAAAGAATAACGGAACTGGTCCAGGGCAAGCTGAGATGCGGGCAGGGATGTGTTGAGCCTGTCGGCGCCGCTATCGATACGCGGGTGCTTAAGCCGGGAGAACTGTTCTTTGCCCTGAAAGGGGAAAAAACAGACGGGCACTGCTTCCTGGAACAGGCCAGGGAAAACGGAGCGGCCGGCGCAGTGGTTTCTTTCATCCCGGAAGGGTTTAGAGAGGAAGGCTTTCCGCTGATCCAGGTCAGCGATGTCCAAAAAGCGCTCTGGCAGACAGCCGCTGCCATGCGGCGCCTTTTTGCCGGGCCGGTGGTGGCGATTACCGGCAGCACGGGTAAAACTACAACCAAGGACATGTTGTGGTCCATCCTGCAGGAAAGAGGCCCGGTGCTACGCAGCAGCGGCAACTACAACAATGAGCTGGGGCTGCCTCTCACCCTGCTGGCCGTAAAACAGGAACACCATGCCGTGGTGCTGGAAATGGGAATGAGAGGGCTGGGGGAGATTGATTTTTTAGCCCGACTCAGCGAGCCAAGCCACGGGATAATCACCTGTATTGGTCACACTCACCAGGAACTGCTGGGTTCGCAGGAGGGGATCGCCCAGGCCAAGGCCGAGTTGATTTCCCATATCCCGGCCAGTGGTGGACTGGCTCTGAACATGGATGATCGAAAACATTTAAAACAGTGGCTTTCCAATATCAGGTGCCGGGTTACCTGGGTGGGACTGGATCGAACCGCCGATTTACGGGCCGTGGATATAAAGCAAATTGCAGGTCCCCGTGGGGAACCGGGCATGAGTTTTATAATCAAGACAAGGGATGGCGAGGAATGTGCTGTCAATTTACCTGTTCCCGGCAGGCACAATGTGGTGAACGCGCTGCTGGCAGCGGCAGCTGCGCGGCAGCTTGATTGTGCGTGGGAGCAAGTAGCCGGCGGGCTGGGAAAAGTCAGGCTGACAGCCATGCGGCTGGAATTAAAAGAGGTTCCGGAGGGAGGAGTGCTGCTGATAAACGACGCGTACAATGCCAACCCGGATTCGATGCAGGCTGCTTTGGAAGTACTGCATTCAATGACTAAGGGGAGACGGGCAATTGCCGTGCTGGGGAACATGTATGAACTGGGCGGCTTTGCCGAAGAGGGGCACCGCCTGGTAGGAAAAAAGGCGCAGGAAGTGAAAGTCGCATATCTTATTACTGTGGGAGAGATGGCCCGGTTAATTGCCGAAGGAGCGCTGGAGGCTGGGCTTGCTCCGGATCAAATAAGGTCTTGCCAGGATAACCAGGAAGCCTTATTCTATTTGAAGAAACTGTTGAAACCCGGTGATGTTGTCTTGATCAAAGGTTCCCGGGGCGTCAGAATGGAAGAAATAGCCGCAGGAATTCTTTCTGTTTGAAGATTGGGAGGTATTTTCTTGCAGGCGGTAATTAAGGCATCGATTGTGGCTGCGGGGATTTGCCTGTTGAGCGCTCCTTTTTTGATACCGGTGTTAAGGAGACTCAAATTCGGCCAACATATACGCAGGGACGGTCCGCAGGGACACCTGAAAAAATCGGGAACTCCCACCATGGGCGGCGTGATGTTTTTTTTCAGCCTGTCTTTGGGAGTTGTTTTCTCGATGAAGCCTGACAACGATTTGGCGGCAGCCTTACTGGTGACGCTTGGTTTTGGGCTAATCGGTTTTTTTGATGATTTTATCAAGATGGTGATGAAAAGACCGCTTGGCTTGCGGGCCAGGGAAAAAATTGTTGGGCAGGTGCTTCTTTCCGGCGTTTTTGCCTGTGCTGTTGCTGCCTACGGAGGCAGGGGAACAGAGGTCTTTTTTCCCGGAACGGAATGGAGCTTGCAGCTGGGATGGATGTATATACCTTTTGCCATCCTGGTGATGGTCTCGACAGTTAACGCTGTCAATCTTGCCGACGGGCTGGATGGGTTGGCGGCCGGTGTCACGCTGTTTGCTGCTTTGGGCTACCTCCTGATTGCCAGGGCATGGGGATTGGAGGGCATTATGGTTTTCAGCGCTTCGTTGATTGGAACCTGCCTTGGTTTCCTCTTTTTTAACATTAACCCCGCCCGCCTGTTTATGGGCGACACCGGGGCGTTTATCCTGGGTGCCGCGCTCGGTTCAATGGCTGTGCTTACAAAGACCGAACTTTTACTTCCTGTGCTGGGCGGAGTGTTTGTCATTGAAACAATTTCGGTGGTTATCCAGGTTGCTTATTTCAGGCTTACCGGTGGGAAAAGGTTTTTTCGCATGAGCCCGCTGCACCACCATTTTGAGCTTTCAGGGTGGCCGGAACAGAAGGTCGTACTGGCATTTTGGACTGCTGCGGCGGCGTTTGCCGGCCTGGCAGTTGCTGCTGTTTTGTATTGAAGTTTTAATCAAAAAGGAGTTTGTTCTATGAATCTGGAAGGTAAACGCATACTGATGATTGGAGCCGCCCGCAGCGGGATAGCTGCAGCCCGATTTCTAAATGAAATGGGAGCCCGGGTTGTATTGAACGATAAAAAAAACCGGGAGGAATTGGAAAAAGAAGCCCTTGATTCACTGGAAAAAAAAGGGATTGAACTGGTATTTGGCCTTCATCCCGATATTGAAAAAATCCCGGTCGACCTGATAATTATGAGTCCGGGTGTGCCCTTAACTATACCTACGGTCCGCTCTGCACTGGAAAAAGGCATTCCGGTCTGGAGCGAAATGGAACTGGCTGCGCGCTTCAACAAGGCGCCGATTGTGGCGGTCACCGGGACCAACGGCAAGACAACCACCACGGCCTTGATAGGCAGAATATTTACCGATGCGGGGAGAAACGTTTTTATTGGCGGAAATATCGGAATGCCGTTTATCAGCAAGGCCGCGGAGCTTAAAGAGGGAGATGTGGTGGTCCTGGAAGCATCAAGTTTCCAGCTGGAAACGACGCAGACATTTAAACCCAAAGTTGCGCTGGCCCTTAACCTGACTCCTGACCACCTCGACCGGCACGGTTCATTTGCCGGTTATATTGAGGCTAAAGCCAGGATTTTTGCCAACCAGGACAAAGATGACTGGCTTATTCTTAACTGGGATGACGAAGAAACGAAAAAATTCGGCGACAGAGCGGCTTCAAAGGTCATATTTTTTAGCCGGAAGAATATTTTAGAGCAGGGATTCTGTGTGGAAAACGGTTATCTGACAGCCAGGATGGGTGGCAGGTCAACCCCAATCATCAGGACGGAAGAGATATACATTAAAGGCGGGCATAACCTGGAAAATGCTCTGGCTGCCGCGGCGGCCGGTTGGGTGATGGGCGTGGGACCGGATAGCCTTAAGGAAAGCCTGGCTACTTTCCCTGGAGTGCCGCACCGCCTTGAGCATGTACTGGTCCACAAGGGGATCGAGTATGTCAATGACTCCAAAGGGACCAATCCCGATGCCGCCATTAAAGCCCTGGACGCTTTCGACAGGCCGATTGTGCTTATTGCGGGAGGGAAGAATAAGGGTGTAGAATTTACGGAGTTTGCCAAAAAAGTGAAGGAAAAAGTTAAGGCCCTTGTTTTATTAGGACAGGCAGCCGGTGAAATCGAAAGTGCTGTAAAGAAAATCGGTTATACAAGTTATTATCATGCCCGGACATACCCGGAAGCTGTGGAAAAAGCCAGTTCCCTGGCTAAAACGGGCGATATTGTCCTGCTGTCTCCTGCCTGTACCAGCTGGGACATGTTCAATAACTTTGAGGAGCGGGGCGAGCTGTTTAAAGAACTGGTAAGAGAACTGGCCGCCCGGGAATGAGGTAAGGTATGGGTTTAAAAAAAGGATCGCCTGATATCATTATATTTTTTACCACCATACTTCTCCTGTCCGTAGGAATAATCATGGTTTTCAGCGCAAGTTACTATGATACACTGGAGAAGGATCCATATTTTTATGTCCGCAAGCAGATGACCTGGGGCCTGATCAGCCTGGCGGCCATGGTTCTTATGATGAAGATCGATTATTTCAGGCTGAAACCTCACGTAAACATTGTTTTTCTTATTACCCTGGTTCTGTTGATACTTGTCCTTGTTCCTGGGGTAGGCGTGGAAGTAAAAGGTTCCAGGCGCTGGATAAATCTGGGGTTTACAAACCTGCAGCCATCCGAAGTGATGAAGCTTTGCCTGGTTCTTTTTTTGTCAAAAAGCCTGGGGGCAAGAAGCCGGAGGATCAAGCATTTTTTCACAGGGCTGGGGCCGTATTTGCTCCTGCTTTCTTTAATAGGCGCGTTGATCATGATGGAACCTGACCTGGGAACAACCCTGGCCATTTCGGCAACGACAGTTATCATGCTGTTTGCGGCCGGTGTGCGCTGGCTTCATATCATTTTCCTGGGGATATCCGGCCTGGCCGTTGGGGCGGCTTTAATCCTCCAGGAACCGTATCGCTGGAACAGGATTGTCGGGTATCTCGATCCCTGGGCCCACGCTTCCAAAGAGGGATACCAGACCATTAATTCCCTGTATGCGCTGGGATCCGGTGGTTTTTTCGGCATGGGGTTAGGCAACAGCCGGCAGAAACTGGATTTCCTGCCGGAACAGCATACAGATTTCATTTTTGCCATACTAGGGGAAGAACTGGGTTTTTTGGGAGCTTTTTTTGTGATCCTTCTCTTTCTATTGCTGGCCTGGCGGGGATACCGCATAGCGCTGACTTGTCCTGATGTTTTCGGCAGTTTCCTGGCAGTGGGGATCACAACCATGATTGTCTTCCAGGCTTTTATCAATATGGGGGTGGTAACGGGACTTTTGCCGGTTACGGGGATCAGCCTGCCGTTTATAAGCTATGGAGGTTCTTCGTTGCTGTTTTCCATGCTGGGGATAGGGATTCTGCTTAATATTTCACGCTACACCGGCATCTGACCAGGACGAACCAGCCCTGGATTTTTAAATTATTATTGTCGTATTATGGTTGATATACTAAAATATTTCCGGGTAGATAAAACGCAGGGATGCCGTAGTAGAAACAAGAACGAGGTGAAGCGATGCGGGTCGTTTTAACAGGAGGGGGAACAGGCGGACATGTATATCCCGCTTTAGCTATTGGACAGGCCATCAGGAATGAATGGCCCAGGACGGAGTTTGTTTATGTGGGGACGGAAGAAGGGTTGGAAAACAGGATCGTACCCAATACAGGTTTTTCTTTTCGAACCATCAACGTGATCGGCTGGCACCGGACTTTTTCCTTACAGGCCCTGAAGGCGGCATGGCAGGTTGTTGTTGGCCTGCACCAGGCGGAAAACATTATTCACGACTTTCAACCGCACCTGGTTATCGGTACCGGTGGGTATGTTTGCCTGCCGGTGGTCTGGAGCGCCACGCTCAACAAAATCCCCACCATTATTCACGAACAAAACGCCCTGCCCGGACTGGCCAACAGGTTCCTTTCCAGGCGGGTAAATGAAATTATGCTTACCTTTCCTGAGGCTAGGCACCGTTTTCCTCGAAAAATAAAAGGAAAGGTCCATCATACGGGATTTCCCATCCGCAGTGAAATAATGCAAACAACCAGGCAAGACGGTTATTCCTATTTCAATTTCTCGCCAGGCAAACCGACGCTTCTGTGCGTGGGCGGATCGAGAGGAGCGCACAGCATTAACGAAGCGATGTTTGGCGTGTACCGTGAGCTTGTTGACAAAATCCAGATGATTCATATTACGGGACCGGCAGAATATGAGGCATACCTTAAACGCCTGGCCGCTACAGGTATAGACCTGGCTAATTGTGGGAATATTATTGTCAGACCATACCTGAACCACATGGAATTTGCCCTGGCCTGCGCCGATCTATGCATAGGGCGCGCAGGAGCAGCATTCATTTCGGAAATCACGGCCAAGGGTTTGCCCGGTATTCTGGTCCCCTATCCTTATGCGGCAGAAAATCACCAGGAATACAATGCAATGTTCCTGGTGAATAAAGGGGCTGCGGAGATGATTAGGGATAATGAACTGAACGGTAAAGTTCTCCTGCAAAGGGTATCCGCGCTTTTATTTGATGAAAGGCGGAGAAAAATTATGTCGGAAAACAGCCTTAAAGCAGGAAATCCTCGGGCGATAGAGAAGATAATTGAAATTATCAGGACTTATATGAAGAGTTAACACCAGGGACAACCCTCAACCTAAAAATGACAACCATACTCCTGTAACACCTCGAAGAAAGCTGCATATATAGTAAATTGCGGGATGATAGCAGTTTTTTTGTTTTAGGAGGTTTTGGACGGGAGAGAAAGGCGTGGAAGGGGATAACAGCAAATGCCAGATAAGCAGTGGGTCCATTTTATTGGTATAGGCGGCGCAGGGATGAGTGGCATTGCTAAATGCCTGCTTGAACTGGGTTACCACGTTACGGGATCCGATCTCCTGGCTACCGAGACAACAAAAAGATTGGAAAACTGGGGAGCAAGAATTTTTACGGGGCACCGGCAAGAAAACCTTGATCCCCTGGTTGACCTGGTGGTGGTATCTTCGGCCATCCCTAAAGACAATGCGGAGTTGATGAAGGCCGTAGCACTTGAAATACCGGTCATTCAACGGGCGGAAATGCTGGGACGGCTGATGGAAATTCAAAAGGGTATTGCTGTCGCCGGAGCCCACGGGAAAACAACGACGACTTCCATGATTTCCTTGATGCTCGAAAAAAACGGGTACGACCCTACTGTGGTGGTGGGAGGCGAGCTTAACGATATTGGCGGTAACGCCAAGCTGGGAAAAGGCGAGTACCTGGTAGCCGAGGCCGACGAATCAGACGGCTCGTTCCTAAAATTAAAACCATTCATTACTGTGGTAACCAATGTCGAAGATGACCACCTTGATTATTACGGGACACGGGAGAACATTGAAAAAGCCTTTCGCCAGTTTATAAAAAACACCCACCCCGGCGGGTTTTCCGTTCTCTGCTTTGATGACCCGGTGCTGCAAAGACTTATTCCGGGATTGAAGAGAGAAAAAAGGATAGTAACCTATGGATTTAATAATAATGCCGACTTTTACGCAGATGATGCGGTGTTAAACGGACATACCACGAAAACAATTATTTTCCAGGGGAGAAAAAGGCTGGGCGAAATACACCTGAGCATCCCGGGGAAACATAATCTGTTAAATGCGCTGGCGGCAGTGGCTGTCGGCATCAATGCCGGTTTGAGTTTTGAAGGAATAGCGTGCAGCCTGCAGCCTTTCCGCGGGGTGCAGAGACGTTTTCAGGTCATTGGTGAAGTGGACGGTATTGCGATTTATGACGATTATGCTCATCACCCCACAGAGCTGAAAACTACGCTTGCCGCGGCCAGGACATTGAAGCCCGGGAGAATCGTTGCCGTTTTCCAGCCGCACCGTTATACCAGGACGCAGCTTTTAGCGCGTGAATTCGGCAGCGCTTTCCGGCAGGCAGACGTTCTCATCGTAAATGAAGTGTATTCGGCTGGAGAAAAGCCAATACCGGGCGTGAGCGCCAAGCTTATCGTTGATCAGATTAAGGAATCAACCGGGCAGGAGGTTGAATACATCCAGGATAAATCCGACATAGTGAAGCGTCTTGGGGAAATAGTCAGGCCGGGCGACCTGGTCATCACCATGGGGGCTGGCAACATCTGGACCGCAGGAGTTGACCTATACAGAAGACTGGGGGAGAAGAAAGGTGAAGTCAAAGGGGATGAGAATGAAAATTGAAAACGTCTATGACTTCATACGGGACGAAAAACTGGGCGGGGTATTTTTAAACGAGCCGCTTTCTTTATATACAACCTGGAGAATTGGGGGGAGGGCCGACCTTCTTTACCAACCGGAGAATGCTGGCGATTGTGCCAGGGTTCTTGCCCTGGCCGGGCGGGAGGATGTCCCCGTACACTTCCTGGGTTTTGGTTCAAACGTTCTCATAGCTGATGAAGGGCTGAGAGGGCTGGTTATTCACACCAAGAGATTGAACATGATTAAAACGGAAGGAAAGAAAATCACTGCCGGCGCGGGAGTGCCCCTGGCCGGGTTAAGCCAGCAGGCAGCCGCAAAGGGGCTGAGCGGGCTGGAGTTTGCCTGTGGAATTCCAGGCAGCGTAGGAGGAGCGGTAATCATGAATGCAGGAGCTTATGGTTCCTCAATGAGCGCCGTTGTAACCAGGGCCACGACTCTTAGTAAAACCGGGGAGCGCAGGGAATACGGCAATGCGGAAATGAGATTCGGCTACCGAACAAGCTGTTTAAAGAATAAGGGCGAGTTGGTGGTGGAAGTTGAAATCGATTTGCCGGAAGGAGACGCAGAAGAAAGCAGAAGGCGAATGGAAGAGTATTTGAGGTTGAGGAAAGAAAAACACCCCCTTCATTTGCCCAGTGCAGGAAGCGTTTTTCGAAACCCGCCTGGCAGTCCGGCAGGCTGCTTGATCGAGACGGCAGGAATGAAAGGACGGCGGGTGGGAGACGCACAGGTTTCAGAACAGCATGCCAATTTTATTGTCAATCTTGGCGAAGCTAAGGCTGCTGAAGTAATTAAACTCATTGAGGAGGTGCAAAAGGAAGTATACAGGAAAAACTCCATATGGCTGGAAACGGAGGTTGTCTTACTGGGTTTTGACGACCGCAGGAGGTGACAGATATGGAAAAGTACGTGATTGTCGGCGGGAAAAGATTGTCCGGGGTAGTGCGGTTAAGCGGTGGAAAAAACGCGATCCTGACCATCTTACCCGCCTGTCTCATGTCTAAAGGGGTTTGTACCATTCACGATGTACCGCGTTTGAGCGATGTGTTTGTAATGAAGGAGGTGTTGGAATGCCTGGGGGCCAAGGTCTCGTTCCACCATAATACGATGGTGGTGGATGCAGCACAGCTTAATTCCGTGGAAGTCCCGGAGCGGCTGACCCGGATGATGCGAGCGTCCAACCTGGTGATGGGGCCGGTTCTTTCACGTTTTCATCAGGTAAAAGTCGCTTATCCCGGCGGCTGCTCTATTGGTTCCCGTCCCATGGACCAGCACCTGCGCGGAATGAAGGCGCTGGGAGCCCATGTGACCGAGCGTTACGGTTATATTGAAGCAAAGGCCGCCAAACTGCAAGGTTGTGAGATTTACCTGGATTTTCCCAGCGTGGGAGCCACCGAAAACCTGGTGATGGCGGCAACGCTGTCCGAGGGCATTACAATCCTGCGTAATGCTGCCAGGGAACCGGAAATCGTAGATCTGCAGAATTTTCTAAACAGCATGGGGGCGAAAATAAGAGGAGCGGGCACGGACATTATCAAGATAGAGGGGGTTAAGGAACTGGGGTCCACCGAGCACACGATTATTCCCGACAGGATAGAGGCCGGGACTTTTGTATTGATTGGCGCGATCACCCAGGGAGAAATCCTAATTGAAAACATTATCCCGGAACACCTGGAAGCAGTAATAGCCAAGGTCCGGGAAGCAGGTGTGGAAATAACCGTGTCTGAAAGCGGTGTGCGTGTTTTTTCCAGGAAAAGGTCCAAAGGAGTGGATATCAAGACCATGCCTTTTCCCGGCTTCCCCACCGATATGCAGGCGCAGTTCATGGCGCTTCTGGCCTTGTCGGAAGGGACGGGTATAGTTACCGAGACAATTTTTGAAAACCGGTTCAAGCATGTCGACGAGTTCCGGCGGATGGGCGCCAATATCAGGGTAGAAGGTCGGGTGGCCATTATTAAGGGTGTCAAAAGCCTGACCGGCGCGTATGTGGAAACATCGGACTTAAGAGCCGGAGCGGCGCTTGTTACGGCTGGCCTGGCTGCGGACGGCGCCACCGTTATAGGAAATATCCAGCACATCGACCGCGGTTATGAGAATTTTGAAAAGAAACTCCGGGACTTGGGTGCACAAATACTTAGGATTAATGGAGGCAAGGAGAAAGGCGAATAGCCTTTTTCCTGACGGCGATGGCTTGGACAGGCCTTGAGGTTGTGTTATAATATTTTTGATTTTAAGAGATGGGATAAAGGGAAAAACAGGGGAGAAATTAGTGCGGGGAAAAGCGGGTGGCGGTAAGGTTAGTTACATAAGAAGGCATAGAAAGAGAAGCACAGTGCCGGTATTTGGTTTGTGGCTTTTTTTATTATTCTCCTGTCTGCTGGCAGCTTATTTTTTCATGCACTCTGCTGTTTTTTCGGTAAAAGCAGTCGATGTAAAGGGCAACAGCTTTCTTTCCGCTGAAGAAATTGTCGAACTGAGCGGCATCAGGACAGGCGTCAACATTTTTAAGCTTGATACCAGGGAAGCTGCGGCCAAAATGAAAGTACATCCAAGAATAAAAAATGTTGAAATAAAAAGAAAACTGCCCCATAAGATTCTCCTGCAGGTCACCGAAAGGTATGCTTGCGCTTATCTTGAGGGTCAGGGCGGTTTGATTGCCGTTGACGAGGAGGGGGTTTATCTATATAAAGAAAACGATCCTGAAAACAGGAAATTTGCTCTCATCAGCGGCGTTCCGGTAAATGACAGCGCCGGTCCGGGAGCGGACCTTTCTACGCCAGGGCTTGCTTCGGCTTTGCTCCTGCTCAAGCTCCTCGATAAAGCCATCCTGGCAGATGTCGAGGAGATTGTGGCGCCAACCCCCGAATCTCTGGTTTTGAAGACGCGTCACGGTGTGGAGGTGCGTTTTGGAAGACCGGAAGAACTGGAAAGGAAGGTCATGTTAATTGGCGAACTCCTGGTGAAAAACGGCGAGCTGATTAATGACCAGACTGTTGAATACATAGACTTGCGTTATAATACAGCTCCCGTAATCAAACGAAAAAACTGAAATAAGTCAGGCTAAAAAAAGGGAAAAGCCACCTGATTGTGGAATATGCAATTATAGGAGAAGAAATGCGAAACGCAGGCTTACCAGGAATGTAAAGAGGAGAAGGGAGAAGTTTTTGATGCTTGAATTTGAAACAGATATTCACCGTACTGCCATGATAAAAGTCATAGGAGTTGGCGGGGGAGGCAGCAATGCCGTCAACAGGATGATTGAAAGCGGTTTAAAAGGTGTCGATTTTATCGCGGTCAACACAGATGTTCAGGCTCTTTACCTTTCCAAGGCCGAACATAAGATCCAGATCGGCGCCAAGCTTACAAGAGGGCTGGGGGCGGGAGCCAATCCTGAGGTAGGTCTGAAAGCGGCGGAAGAAAGCCGTGACGAGCTTGCCGGCATCCTGAAAGGCGCGGACATGGTTTTCATTACTGCCGGGATGGGCGGTGGAACGGGTACGGGGGCTACTCCCGTTATCGCCGGGATTGCCAAGGAAATTGGAGCGCTTACGGTCGGCGTTGTCACCAAACCGTTCCCGTTTGAGGGGAGAAAGAGGATGTCCCAGGCGGAATCAGGCATAGGAAGCCTTAAGGAGAAAGTGGACACCTTGATTATGATCCCCAATGAAAAACTTCTCCAGGTTGTGGATAAAAACACCTCTATTAACGAGGCTTTTCGCATTGCCGATGACGTTCTTCGCCAGGGAGTACAGGGTATTTCTGATTTGATTGCTGTTCCAGGATTAATAAACCTTGACTTTGCCGATGTGAAAACGATTATGCTTGATACAGGTTCCGCCCTCATGGGTATCGGATCGGCTTCCGGGGAAAACCGGGCTTCTGTTGCCGCCAGGTCCGCCATTTCCAGTCCCCTTCTGGAAACATCTATCGAAGGGGCCAAGGGGGTTCTTTTCAATATCACCGGAGGTTCCAACCTGGGGCTTTTTGAGGTGAACGAAGCGGCGGAGATTATTGCGCAGGCGGCAGATCCCGATGCCAACATCATTTTTGGCGCGGTGATCGATGACAACATGGGCGATGAGGTGAGGGTTACCGTAATAGCTACCGGCTTTGAGCGCAGCGCTCGAAAAGAGAACCTGATTGAACTGGATATTAAACCGTTTAAAGCGGATGACCTGTACATACCGCCATTCTTGCGGACGAAAAAATAAACCTTTATAGAAAAACTTGTTCCCCGCCTCCGGCGGGGTTTTTTGCGCGCCGCGTGCATGGGTATCATTTCAAAAAATGCAGTATTACGCCTTGTCCTGTCGCATAATCCGACAAATATATGGAAAGCCCTGGTGTATAATGAAAAAAGAATTTAACCTGGCCCGGGGTGATTGATTTGCAGGCGGGAGGAGAAGTGGTTGAAGTTTATGCAGATGTCGTGGTCCTGGTTAATTTCGTTATGGACTTTTTTATTCTGTGGATAGCCGGGCGGCTTGCCAGCTTGAGAATAAGTCCATTCCGTCTCGTTTTGGGGGCATTGACTGGTGCTGTTTATTCACTGGTGGTCCTTATCCCGGAAAACGCGGCTGCTGCTTCTTTTGCCGCCAAAATCGCCTGCTCGGTGGTTATGGTCCTGCTTGCCTACGCTCCCGTTTCTCCAGCGAAATTTTTACGGTCCATTTTTTTCATGTACGCGCTTTCTTTCATCATGGGGGGATCAGTCATCGGGACAATTTATCTGACAGAGAGGAAACCAGGCTGTCTCCAAGCCTGGAACGGAGCGGCGGTGCTGGCGAATTCGTTCAATTACTACTGGCTGCTGGTGGGGCTGGGAATGGCGGTTTTGACTGGATACGCAAGCCTGTTTTTTCTCCGCCGCAATTGGCTGCGGCAGAATCTCGTGAACGGTCTGGTAATCTGCATTGGCGACAGGAAAACAGATGTTGACGCACTTTTGGATACGGGAAACCAGCTGCTGGACCCGCTGACGGGAAAACCGGTAATCATCGTTGAGGCCGAAGCGTTGAAAGGGATGCTGCCCCAGGAACTGCTGGAAGCGGCAGGAAGCGAGGACGAGGTAAAACTGGCTGGCCTTTATGAGCGGCTTGAGCAGGGATGGGCAGCCAGGTTACGAATGATACCGTTTAATTCCGTGGGCAGGGAACGCGGGTTGCTGGTCGGGCTGCGCCCTGACTACATTGAAATAAAGTGCGGGAACAGGGTTAGCATATGCCGGGAGGTAGTAATCGGTCTTGTGGGCAACTGCCTTACGCGAGAAGGAAAGTATCGTGCTCTTCTTCATCCGTTTCTTTTAGAGAAATATGTATAGAGGAGGAAGCACATGCAGTTCCAGGAAAAACTGACCAACGTTCAAATTAACTTAAAATATTTTGTTTTTGGTGTCTTAAAGCTGCTGGGCATTGAACCGGAGGTTTTGTATGTCGGAAGCAGTGAAGCTTTGCCTCCGCCTTTGAGCATCGACGAAGAAAACTATCTTTTGGAGTGCCTGGAAAGAGGCGAACAGGGCGTTAAAAGCACGCTGATTGAACGAAACTTGCGGCTTGTTGTATACATTGCTCGGAAGTTTGAAAACACGGGGGTAGGGATTGAGGACCTGGTTTCAATAGGTACTATAGGCCTCATCAAGGCGGTAAACACATTTGATCCGGCTAAAAAGATCAAGCTGGCCACTTACGCTTCAAGGTGTATCGAAAACGAAATATTGATGCACTTGAGACGCAACAGCAAAATAAGGACCGAGGTTTCTTTTGACGAACCACTGAACATTGACCTGGATGGAAATGAGCTTTTGCTTTCCGATGTTATGGGCACCGATAACGACATTATTTACAAATCGCTGGAAGAAGAAGTGGACAAAAAGCTGCTGGTTTATGCCATGAAAAAGCTGTCTCACCGGGAAAGGAGGATTATGGACCTTCGCTTCGGGTTAAAAGACGGTAATGAAAAAACGCAAAAAGAAGTCGCCGATATGCTGGGCATTTCGCAGTCTTATATCTCCAGGCTGGAAAAGCGCATCATAAAAAGGCTGCGGAAAGAAATACAGCGCATGGAATAAAATATGCATAATTATACACAAAATGGTTGTATTATAATGAAGTCTTTGATATGATAGGGTAAGACGCAAGAGAGGTGAGAGGAATGTTCATTCGCAAGGCCAGGCTGACAGATGTTGAAGCAATGCACCAGCTTGTGAATAATTATGCAGAAAAAGGGTTGATGCTTTCACGTTCACGCAGCATGCTCTATGAGTATATCAGGGACTTTGCCGTTGCCGAGGTGGACGGGGAAGTTGTTGGTACCGGCGCGCTCCACATCATGTGGGTTGATCTTGCCGAAATAAGAGCGGTAGCTATAAAAGAAGGGTTTACTGGACAGAAGATAGGCAAACAATTGATCGAATTCTTTCTGCAGGAAGCCAGGGAACTGGGAATACCCAGGGTCTTCACGCTCACTTACCAGCCGGGGTTTTTTAAAAAATCCGGTTTTACTGTCGTTTCCAAGGAATCTATGCCCCAAAAAGTCTGGCGAGAATGCATAAACTGTCCCAAGTTCCCTAATTGCGATGAAGTATGTATGGAATTTGTTCTCAGGCAATGCTAGTAAAAGGCGGTCCCCCAAAAAAGCCGCGTGTTTAACAACGATATTGCTGTTAACAGAAAAAAGCCGAACAAAAACGGCTTTTTCTTTTTTGTCTCCATCTTGCGCCCTTTTTAAACGGTATATTTGATTTTTTTCAAGGTAATAATGAAGTTAGATTGTACCTAACCGTTTCCTGGGGGTAGGGAAGATGATCGTAAACAAAGTGGAGATTTGCGGTGTCAATACTTCTAAGCTGCCGGTCCTCAAGAATTCGGTGATGAGAGAGCTCTTTTTAAAAATGCGAGACGGGGATGCCACAGCAAGGGAAAAGCTTATAAACGGCAATCTCCGTCTTGTCTTAAGCGTGATCCAGCGTTTTACAAACCGGGGTGAGTACGTGGATGACCTTTTCCAGGTGGGCTGCATCGGTTTGATAAAAGCCATCGATAATTTTGACCTGGAACAGAACGTAAAGTTTTCTACTTATGCCGTTCCCATGATCATCGGCGAAATCAGGAGATACCTGCGCGATAATAATCCAATCAGGGTCAGCCGGTCGCTGAGGGATATTGCTTACAAGGCGCTGCAGGTGCGGGACAACCTGGTTAACAAAAACTCGCGGGAGCCGTCCATTAATGAAATAGCCGTGGAATTAAACATTCCCAGGGAAGAGATCGTGTTTGCGCTTGACGCGATTCAGGAACCGATTTCCCTTTTTGAGCCCATTTACCATGACGGGGGTGATCCCATTTTTGTCATGGACCAGATCGGGGACGAAAAAAATGCAGATGCAAGCTGGCTGGAGACAATATCCGTGAAGGAGGCTTTGCAGAAACTGAGCGAAAGGGAAAGGCACATTCTCACCCTGAGATTTTTTGAAGGTAAAACGCAGATGGAGGTCGCGGAGGAGATAGGAATTTCCCAGGCCCAGGTTTCGCGGCTGGAAAAAGCCGCCTTGACACACATGAGAAAATACATCTAAAAAAAGAAAGTTGTGTTAAACTTAGATTGATGAAACGTTGGAATTTTCAAGTCATTAAAGCTATTGGGGGGAAGAGATGATGGGAAGTGTTTCCATCCAGTTTTTAGGGAGCGGGGACGCCTTTGGAAGCGGCGGCAGGATGCAGCCGTGCATACTGGTAAGGTCAGCCGCGTCTGTTTTTTTGTTGGACTGCGGCACATCGTGTCTTATTTCCATGAGGAAATATGCCGCCGATCCCAACGAGGTGCAGGTGATTATTCTATCTCACCTGCACGGCGATCATTTTGGCGGGGTTCCTTTCTTCATTATCGATGCACAGCTGGTGAGCAAGAGGAAAAAGCCTCTTAGCATCGTGGGCCCGCCCGGGGCGAAGGAAAGAATAAGCGAAGCCATGGAGGTTCTGTTTCCCGGGTCGTCGAAGATTGAGCAGTCGTTTGCATTAGAAGTGCTGGAGCTGGCACCGGGGCAGGCAGTGGAATTCAGCGATCTAAAAATGAAAATCGAAGCGGAACAAGGTGTGCACCCCTGCGGCTCTCTCCCTTTGATCCTGCGTTTGCAGGTTGGGGACAAAGTTATTGCCTACAGCGGAGATACGGAATGGACGGAGGGGCTTGTTAAGGCTGCCAGGGGAGCGGATCTTTTTATTTCCGAAGCTTACTTCTATGATAAAAATGTCAAAAATCACCTAAATTACCGGACGCTGCTGGAAAAAGAAAAAGAACTCGACGCAAAAAGAACGGTTGTCACGCACATGAGCCCGGAGATGCTGGGCAGGCTGGATTCGCTCGTTTATGAATACTCTGATGACGGGAAGGTGTTTGAACTATAGACTGCCGGCCCAAAAATGAATTGAGTAATTATTGCTTGCGCCCTCACATATAAATGTAATGTTAAGACAAGGAGAGGGTGTCGGGCTTGATCATCAAAATTTCAGATTTACGCGACAGGGAAATCATTAATGTTAATGATGGAAGAAGACTGGGGCCGATCAGGGATATCGTGCTGGATTTGGAAAACGGGAAGATCCAGGCGATTGTTCTGCCGGGAATATCCGGCGGGCGGATACTGGGGATTTTTGGACGCGGCGACGAGCTGGTGATCCCCTGGGAAAAAATTGTGAGGATTGGCGTGGACGTGGTCCTGGTGGAAGTGCCGGGACAGCATGTTGAACTGCCGAGGAAATAAACCGGAACTTGACACAATCCGGTAAAATAATATATTCTGTTAAAAAATGAACCAAGAGGAGTATTCTTATGAGAATAAAGGCCACCGTCCTGGTTGACAACTATGCTTATGGGATCAACGGCGTTCTGGCTCAGCACGGGTGGGCCGTGTTCTTGGAAACGGAGAAGGGCAATTATCTATTTGACACGGGTGCGGGCAAGACAGTGATTAATAATGCCCATGTTTTGGGTGTTGATTTGTCATCCATCCAGGGTATTATTCTTAGTCACCATCATCACGACCATACTGGAGGGTTATTGGAGGTCTTGGAGTACCTCAAACGCCCGATTGATGTGTATGCGCACCCGGACCTGTTTAAGGACAGTTATTCTACCCGGAATGAAAGGATAAGCCACAGCGGTGTGCCTTTTAGACAAGCCGTTTTGGAGTCAAAAGGAGCCAGATTCAACCTGAGCAGGGAGTTCCGGAGTATTGTTCCAGGTTTTTATCTGACGGGTGAAGTTCCGCGGCTTACTTCTTATGAAAAAGGAGAGTCAAATCAGGTAATCAAGGGAGAAAACGGGTTTGTGCAAGATCCGCTTCTTGATGACCTGTCGCTTATTATCCCAACGGACCAGGGCCTCTTCATTGTCTTAGGCTGCGCTCACGCGGGAATAATTAATATTCTCAACTATGCCGTGAAAATGACGAACCAGGAAGTGATCCATACGGTCTTTGGCGGTACCCACCTGGGGCCGGCGGATGAGGAGCAGAGAGAGGAAAGCATTAAGGCCTTATTGGAAATGAATATTGCCCGGCTGGGAGTATCCCATTGTACCGGGATGAATACCGCGGTTAAGCTCGTCCAGGAATTCGGCCAGCGGTTTGTCTTTTGCGGTGTCGGGACTGTATTTGAAGTATAACCACGCACAACTCCCCAACAAATAATAAAAGTATTACCATTCAAAGAATAAAAAGCTCGTTTCGACAAGGAACGGGCTTTTTTGCCGGTCAGGAACGTATAAGAGCAGGATTATCCTCATTGGTTAAAGATGGTTGACATTGTCTATATATAGTTGGTAAAATATACTTGCACACTATATATAGGGATGCAGGGATTGTTGATGTGCAGTTGCCTTTAAAGGTGGTGTTTTGCTGTGCGCTGCCCATACTGCGGATGGAGCGATTCCAGGGTTTTGGAAACGAGGCTGTCGGATGACGGTTATTCCGTACGCCGACGCCGGGAATGTCTAAACTGCCAGAGCAGGTTTACCACTTATGAGAAAGTTGATGACCTGCCGCTTTTGGTGGTGAAAAAGGACGGTAGCAGGGAGCCGTTTGACCAGCATAAGATATTGAACGGGCTGTTAAAGGCCTGCGAAAAACGCCCGGTCTCCCTGGACAAGCTTGAAAACACAGCTGCGGAAATTGAGCGGGTTTTGAAAAACAAATCGCTTAAAAGGGAGGTCGCTTCCTCGGAGATCGGGGAGATGGTAATGGAACGGCTGAAAGAACTGGACGAGGTGGCCTATGTCCGTTTTGCCAGCGTCTACAGGGAGTTTAAGGATATCAACACCTTTTTGGATGAAATTGAAAGACTGCTCAGAAACTGATTTAAGGAGGACTTGAGATTGTTTACCCACATCAGGAAGCGTGACGACAGGATTGTGCCGTTCAATGAAAGCAAAATCACCGATGCCATTTTCGCGGCGGCAAAGGCCGTGGGGGGCGAAGACAGGCAGACGGCCGTGGAATTGACCCTGGAAGTAATGAAATACCTGAAGAATAATTTCAACGGCGAGATTTTTGGGGTGGAAGACGTCCAGGACGCGGTGGAAAAGGTGCTGATAGAAAGAGGCCACGCCAGGACGGCCAAAGCATATATCTTGTACAGGGAAAAACGCTCCCGGATAAGGGATGCGCGTTCCGAACTTATGGACGCGGTGGCCGAGATCTTGCGCGAGACCAACAGGGAAAACGCCAACGTGGGAAATTCGCCTTCGGCCAAGGTCCTGCAGATTTCTGAAGTCGCTTCCCGGAACTATTATTTGAAGCGCGTCATCCCGGAGGATGAGGCCCGTGCCCACCTGGAAGGCGACATATACATACATGACCTGGCGTGGTACGGCAAAACGCTGACTTGTCTCCAGATTCCCCTGGACAGGCTGCTGGCGGAAGGGTTCAACAACGGGCACGGCTATATACGGCCGCCCAAGGGAATCAAGACGGCGGCCGCCCAGGCGGCCATAATTTTGCAGAGCAACCAGAACGACATGCACGGCGGGCAGTCTTTCGCCTATTTTGACCGCGACATGGCGCCGTATGTGGAAAAGGAATACGAACGCCAGGAAAGGCTGCTGCGCGAAGCGGCCGGGAAGCTGGGAGCGGTTGCCGACGAGGAGAAAATTAAGTCGCTGGCCATGGAAAGGACGGAAAACGAGGTTTTCCAGGCCATGGAAGGCTTGATATACAACCTGAACACCATGCACTCTTTGAGCGGAAAGGAGAGGATATGGATTTATGATAAACAGAGTGGGGAAATGACCACTTATAGTATGGCGGAATTTCATGAGCAATTCATACCGGGTCGTTATCAAGCATTAAGCGTCAATTATCAGACGGGAAGGACAGAATTGAAAGATATCACCGCTTCATTTAAACATAAGAATACACATAAAATTCTGAACATCAAATTTAAATCCGGGCAAACAGTTGCTGTAACTGACAATCATTCCATGATCGCTTTGGGGGATGACGGGAGTATTGTTACAGCAGCGCCTGACCAGTTGAAACACGGTCTGATACCCCGCGAACTTGTATTGGAAAAAGAAGTGATAGAATTTGATTTGACCAAGTATCCCTCATCCACAAAATATCCTCTTGAGAGATTAAGAATGACTCCGTCTTTGGCCAAATTGATGGGCATGTATGTTGCTGATGGTTCTGTTAATGGCTCAACTCTTTCTTTGGCTTTGTTTGATAAGAATCTGGAAACGGAAGCGGAAAGGATTTTGCATGACATCCACCCGGGGTTTTCTGTTCGGTTACGGGAGCATAAAGGATTGCCGCGTGATCTGGCTTGTAATGTCGGACAGCAGTTTGCGGCATTTCTGGGGGATAAATGTGGGATAGGTGCTGAGAATAAACGCATACCAAGCGAGCTGTTTTTTGCTGACAAGAATATAGTCAAAGCCTTTCTCGATGGTTATATCTCCGGCGATGGCACTGTAGGTTCCAACCGGCTTGTGGTTGGCACTGTCTCAAAAGAATTGCGGGACGGTATCCAGCTTCTTTTCTGTAAATTGGGAATACCTGTTTATATTAGGGAGGCCTTTCCAAAAAGTCAATTTGCCAAAGCGAAGAAGCGTTACCTGATTGCGATAGGCGGATTTTATGGCCATGAACTGTCCTTAAGCGGTGAAAAAGGAATTAAGTTGATTGAAGCAACGCAAATCTGTACGGAGCAAACCCCTTATGACTATGATTTTTTGCGTCCTTTCATCAAAGAGGTATACGGCATTCATTGTAAAACCACCAAATACTACCGCTTGAAGCCCGAAATATTGGAAGGGATTGCGGTGGATCTGGCCAAACGGATTTTGGCCCCGGAAGAAAAGACGCAACTGGAACTTTTGGCTGATGAAGAGTTTTGGCTTAACCAGCTGACAGATGCTCTTGCAAAAATTCAAACCACTGAAAGGCATTATTTGCTTAAAATGATGTCAAAGAGAAAGCTGCCGCGTTTTTGTAAATACCTGCCGGTTTATTATCCATATAAAGACATGTTGAAACGATTCTGCCTGTCAGAGGTTGTCAATGAAAAAACCCGCAGCCGCATCGGCAATCACTGCCAGAGTCCTATGCTGGTCATGGATTGGGCTTGTATGGTCTTAAAACAAAACGAAAAAATGGTGAGTTTGCTGGCGGCAATCGAGAGGGCCTTACGTTTGTGGCCTATGAAAGTAAAGGAACTGATTGAGCTGGACCATGAGGAATATGTCTATGACGTCTCGGTAGAAGGCAATGAAAATTTCTTAACGGCAGAAGGGTTATTTGTACATAACTCCAGGGCCGGGGCGCAGGTTCCGTTCTCTAGCATCAACCTGGGGACCGACACCAGCTGGGCCGGGCGCATGGTGACGGAAAAGTTCCTTTTGGCGCTTGAGAAAGGCCTGGGCAAAGGGGAGTGCGCCATATTCCCCAATGTGATTTTCAAGGTCAAGGAAGGCGTCAATTATGATCCTGATGACCCTAATTACGACCTGTTCCGGCTGAGCATGAGGGTGGCCTGCAAACGGTTGCAGCCCAACTTTTCCTTCCAGGACTCAAGCTTTAACGCCCCGTACCGCGACGAGGAGGTCGCCTATATGGGCTGCCGGACCAGAGTAATAGCCAATGTCAACGGCCGCCCGGTAACTAACGGGCGCGGGAACCTCTCTTTTACCTCCATTAATCTGCCCCGCCTGGGGCTGAAGGCGCAGGGTGATTTGACCCTGTTTTGGCAGTATCTCGATGAAATGATGAACCTGACCATCAAGCAGCTCAAGACCCGCTATGACCTGCAGAAGAAACTGAAGGTCAGGGACTTTCCCTTCCTGATGGGGCAAAAACTGTGCCTGGACAGCGAAGACCTTAAGCCGGACGATCCGATCGAAAAAGCGGCCCGCCATGGCACCTTGAGCGTGGGGTTCATCGGGCTGGCCGAGTGCCTTAAAGCCTTGACGGGGAAACACCATGGGGAAAGCCAGGAAGCGCAGGCGCTTGGGCTGGCCATTGTCAGCTACATGCGGCGCCGCTGCGACGAGGCGACAAGGAAATACAGCCTTAATTACACCCTACTGGCTACTCCGGCGGAAGGCTTGAGCGGCAAATTCACCAGGGCTGATGCGGAAAGGTTCGGGGTAATTCCCGGCATTACCGACAAGGAGTGGTATACCAATTCGTTTCATGTGCCGGTGGAATTCGACATCACGGCCATGGAAAAGATTGCTATCGAAGGGCCTTACCATAAATACTGCAATGCGGGGCATATTTCGTATGTTGAACTGCCGTCGGCCCCGCACCATAACCTGGAAGCCTTCGAATCGCTCATCAGGGCGATGCGTGAAGCCGATATGGGGTACGCAGCCGTTAATTTTCCGGTTGATGTGTGCATGGAGTGCGGGTTTAACGGCGTGATCGAGAGCGAAATATGTCCCCAATGCCATTCGGCAGGCAAAATCAGCAGGGTCCGCCGGATTACGGGCTATTTATCCACGCTGGACATGTTCAATGAAAGCAAACGGGCGGAAGAAAGAAGCCGCAAAACTCATATGACCCTAAAATAAAAAGTAGATAACGGCAGTTGAAATGAAAGCGACTGCAAATCGTAACGGGAAGAGAAGCGAGGCGGGTGTTATGCGACTAGCCGGAATTGTCCCTGAGAGTATCGTTGATGGCCCCGGCGTGAGAATGGTGGTTTTCGCTCAGGGCTGTCCTCATCACTGCCCGGGATGCCATAACCCGGAAACATGGGATCCCGGGGGAGGACAAGAGATGACAGTCAAAGAAATTCTCAAAATCGTAAAAAAAAAGCTGAAAAACATCAGGGGTCTCACCCTTTCAGGCGGTGAACCCTTTCTCCAGGCTGAAGAGATGGCCGCCTTGGCCGGCAAGGCCAGAGAACTGGGACTGGATGTGGTTACCTATACGGGATATACTTATGAAGAGCTGCTGGCCCTTAATTTGCCCGGCTGGGCAAAACTGCTGGAGGTTACCGATATACTGGTAGACGGGCCTTTCTTGCAAGAGTTAAAAGATATCAGCCTTCCTTTTCGCGGTTCCAGAAACCAGAGGGTTATTGATCTCAAAGAGAAAAGAAAAAAGGGAATGAATGAATGCCAGGCCGGTTGAGGCCGGTTCATAAAAATAAGGCTCGCTTTCTCGATACGAAGAGGCGGGCCTTTAATTTGTACCGTCCAGATTTGTTTTGGCATATATTAAGTTTATAGATGCTGTAATACGATCCGGAGTGAAAAAAATGAACAGATATCTCGGGTATATGCTTCTTATTGTTTTTTTACCGGTATTAACGATCCTTTTTCTCGTTTTTTTCTTGATAAACAAACTGCTCAAACTTTTTACCGGTCTGTCTTGGCGCCGCTAGATCGCCCTGCCTTTGGCCAGTATCACGAGTATGAGAAGGCGCCGCGCAGATGAATTGCAGGTATGACATCCTTCACCCCAACAGTACGGGCAGTATTTGCTTAGTTCTGTCATAAACCATTCCTCCTTTCAGGTTGGTTTATTTAGATAAAAAAAGATGAAAAAAGAAGCACACTGGCGGTGCAGTCCAGTGCGCTTCATGGACAGTAAACCCAGCGATTAACTTTAAGATCAGAAACACTGGGCTGGGGGTGGAAGAGGGCATACACCCGGCAGGGTTACACACGGCGCCGGTACGCAAAAACCATAGCTGGGAACGAGAAGCTGAACGGTAAGGATGCACTTGATAACAAAACAAACCTGGATGTTGCAGCTTACGGTTATGCTTCCCAAGTTAACCGCGGTGACAACACAGCTGCATACGATGAGCGAGCTTTCCGAGCAGTCGGGGCTCACGCCTTCTGGGCAGCACAGCGTGACTGTCTTGGTAAAGGTAACTGTCTCCGTTGTGGTTTCTGCAGCGGCGTTGGGATTGGTAAGAACCAGGGGGACCGTCACCAGGACCGTAACAGTGAAAAAACCGTCGCCTACAGCCGTGCGGCTTACTTCTATGCAACTGATACCGGCGGAACCCAGAGCGCAGGGGACGGCCTGACCCACAGTAAAGGTACCTGTCGGGAACTCGCCGCCGATTCCGGTGGTCACGGTAAAATCGCGGGTAAGGTCGTGAATCTGGAAACAGCTGTCGTATACTTTATCTACGACTATGCATTCAATCCGGGTTGGCGGTGGGCAACCTTCCGGTGGGCATACGCCTGGCGAAACTTGCTCAAGCTTTGCTTTATCTGCCATCTCATTTTCCTCCTTGTTGATTTTTAAATGGGTTTTTTTCTAATGTATTGTATTAGCCAAGTCTATAAGTTGTTACAAATAAAAATGAAAAAATAATGTCAGGTGTTGATAGGAAATACTGTGAGACCATCCAGGACTCTACTGGCAACTTTTTCAACCGCGCCGCACATGATGATAACCAAGGTTGGAAATAATGTGAGCAATGGTGGAAAGCGAAGTTGAAACGGGGTTGAAGTATACCGTTAGATTTTTTTGATGGAGAAGCGGCTTTACCCTGACAACTCCGCTTTGAGCAAGCAGTGCGGATGATATTTTTTCCGCGTCGTTCTTGCTTTTCATATCCGTTATATTAATTGTGTAAGCGAATTCTTTTCCCACAACGTGGTAAAAATTAACTCCAGACTGCTGGAAAGGTTGAGTTTTTGAACCCTGGTTTGCCCAGAGGGGATCAAGTCTTTTTTTGTACCAGCTCATTCTGAAACCTCCATTATTACGGTCAGCTTCCAGTTGATTCTAATAGTCCCCGATTCATTATATTCTGCTACAGGCTAAATGTTCGTACCTGGTGTCCTGGAAATAAGCAGCAAAGTATTTTAAAGAGGCAATATTTTACGCAAGACCCGTTGCCCAGCTATTATTCAGGCCGGGAGTCAGGACAACCCAATGTATCAAATTTGTATTGGTTTTTAGGATGGTATATAGTTAAGGCAAAATGATTGAGGGGGCTGCCATGAAAAGAAGTATGAAGAGGAATACGGCTGTTTTACTGCTGGCGCTGTTTGTTTCCTGTATTTTTTTTACCGGACAGGCTTACGCTTCGTGGGGAGCGGCAAAAATAGCCGAACTGAGAGCTAAACAAAGCGGCGGGACCGTTATGCCGGAGCCAATGCCGCCTGTTCAGGAACCGCCTGCCGGTCAAGGAGAAATGTCTCAAGAAGAGTCACTGCTGTTGAAGCTTGTTAATGACGAAAGAACGAAGAACGGGTTGAAGCCGCTTCAGCCAATGCCGGAATTGAACCACCTGGCGCGCCTTAAAAGCGAAGACATTATAAAGTACAACTATTTTTCGCACACTTCACCAACTTACGGTTCTTTTGCTAAAATGGTGTATGATGCAGGCATAAGGTTTTATTCGGTTGGTGAGAACCTGGCCAAAGGGAGGAGCGTTACCCATGCCTTTTATATGTTTTTGGGGAGCGCCGGACACAGGGCCAACATGTTAAACAGCAGCTTCACACATACCGGGATTGGCGTAGTTCATGATCAGTATGGCGTGGTAGTTACCCAGTTGTTTATTATGAAGTAAAAATTTTTGCTTTAATGTAAACCCGGTATTACCGGGTTTTTTATGTTCGATTACGAAACAAGTATATTCCACCGCGTGAGTAACAAAAAAGCCACCTTAGGTAAGCATTGTTAAATGCTTTTTTATTTCGATATGACATCTTTGGCTGGGGTCTCATATAGTGATAATAGTAAAAAAATGAAGGTGGGATAACGCCATGTTTAACGTTTACTGGGGAGACCGGTTCCTGGCCACATATGAAAAGAAAAAGGAAACACCCTTTCTGACATTTTGCGCCGCGAATGGGATACCCTGCGAGTATCGCAGCGGGGCAGAGGAGTATGTTGTTTTTCCGGTCTTAAATGGAGTCACTGTGGCCCTGTCTTCTCTAAATGCGAATAATAAGAATGCACAAGAAGTGGCAAAACAACTTTCAGAAAGTCTGTCTCCCTGGGGGGCGCTCGTAGTCTTCCTTCACCGCGACTTAAAAAATCTTGGACTCATAAAGATACTGAAGGTGCAGATACTTTTAGCCCTGGAGGAAAGTGCAGACAGGCAGGAAACGGGTAAGCTGCGGTTTTTTTATTCTTTAAGACAAAAGAAAGAAAGCCTGGCTATCATCGCTTCAATTGCCAAGCAATTATTGAAGTCAAGGACAGGTATCACCATGGAAATATCCACCATATGCGATGTTGTCAAGAATCTGAAGTACATAAAGTATTATTTCTGCAATGTGCCCACCGTCTTGATTGAAATTGCCGGGCTGGATGTTTTCCAGCTGGAAAACCTGGAAAGAGCTCTGCTGAACGGCATACTGGAAAGATACGGCAGTATTTCACCAGAAGAGCAGTCGACAAAAATAAAAAGGCTGCAGGAGTATATGGAGGAACAGGAACAAGAACAGGCAAATGAGGCGGCAGAAGAGGAGATGCCTGACCCTGGAGAAAGCCGGGATACAAAAAAGGAAGAATTCGACTATTCGGTGAACGAGAGAGAAACACAATCAAAAGAAGATATTATGTCTCAACAGAGGCGGCAGCCAGGCCATAAGAACCAGGCGCAGCCGGAAACTAACGGATGGAAGGTGTCTGGAGATTCACCGGTCGAAAGAGGCAAGAACAAGAAAAGACATTACGGAAAACAAACATCAGCTCTTTTTCCGCCGGGCGATGGACCAGTTTATCAATTTGAGGCGTCTCAGAAAAACAATGTGCTTCAATCCGCTTCCTTGCTGGCGATAGTTGACAGGGAGAACGTGGTCAGCAGTTTTAACGACGAAATCAGAAAAACGGCGGAGTGGATAGTCCGGCAGGGCGGCTGTATATCCAAACAGAATGCTGGCGAAAACGAAAGTGTGTCCAATTCAGATGACGAGCATATCATATAGTGGGAGTTAAGCCTCCCAGGTGGGCGCTTATTGCATCTCATGAATTCCTCATTGGGGAGGATCAGGCGATCCTCCCCAATTCTTTTTCCTGTTATGCCTTAAATTACCTGCTGAAATTATCCCCTTCGTGTGTTAAGGTAGTATAGGCTGTCATAAATACTTTCACAGGAGGGAAAAATGATTAGTAAAACAAAAAGCGGTATAGCTTTTGTGCTGCTTCTGGTTTTCTGCCTGCTGATACTGGCGCCCGCGGTCCAGGCCGCACCCGTTGTCGCCAAGCCGGGTGACAGCAGCGCCACGATTGGCGAAATCAATATGATGCTTAAGTCTTTGGGATACTACTACGGACCGGTATCAGACAAGTACGGTGTTTCCACCAAATACGCCGTAATCATTTTCCAAAGGATGCACAGGCTGCCGGCTACCGGTACGGTGGACGAGCTTACCTACCAGGTTTTAAAGAACGAGTTTAATACAAAAACCGGTGGTGATAAAACACCGGCACCAAGTCCAGAGCCTGCTCCTGTCCAAGAACCGAACCCGCAGCCAGGCACGCAGCCTAAGCCGGAACCCGCACCGGTTCCCGAACCAGCCCCATCACCTGCGCCTGTTTATGGTCTGACAACCGATGAACAAAAAATGTATGAACTGATAAACCAGGAACGGGCCAAAGCCGGGGTTGCTCCCCTGCAGCTAGACATGAGACTGGTGGAAAGCGCGCGGATAAAAAGCAAGGATATGATTGACAATAACTATTTCAGTCACACCTCACCGGTTTACGGAGGATTTGCGACCCTGATCCGCAAGTATGCGCCCGATTACAGATACATCGGGGAAAATATCGCTGGCAACAGGACGGTTGAAGCAGCACAAAGCGCGTTCATGAACAGTGAAGGGCACCGCAGGAATATACTCAACCCCAATTATACTCATGTGGGAATAGGGGTTGTTGACGGCGGCCCGTACGGGAAGATGATTACCCAGCATTTTGGCGGTTAGGAAAAGAATAGCGAGAAGAACTAAAAGAGATTAAACCCATAAAAGGTTTAATCTCTTTTAATTATTTACAGTAACCAAATTGTTGTACATGCAATATCATATATCAGGCAGTCCTAAATACTTATGCCGGAAAGGAGATTATGCATGTTCCCAAATGACCTGGAAAAGATTTTTCAAACTGAAGACGCAGCCCTGGAAAAGTTAGCTAATTTTCTTTTGGATGTTTTAAAATCTGGAGAAAATAACATGGATTCTAACTTGGGAAAGTCATCGTGTTGTTGCCCTGGGTTAATAAAATTTAAGGTCATCGGCAGTACTGTGGTTATAATTAATAACAATGCCGAATGCAAGCGCGATTGAAATTCTGTCCGATTTTTATCATCCTGTTTTTAAAACTGGTTCTTCAAAAAAAGTAACTAAAAGAAGGTAGAAGCATAGTATATAATTGGTCGAGCTAATAATCATTATTCTGGAAGGAGGTTTTTATATTGAAGATTAATGAGATACTTGAGATTCCTCCCGTTCTTACCCCGGAGGTTATTCAGGCCATTGCCGATAACGCTGAGGCACTAAAAGCGTTAAAAGCGGTTTTAAGTTCAGGCGATGAGGCTGTGGCGTTAAGCAATGACTGCCATTCTAAAGATTGCTGCTGCCCTAAATTCCTGAAATTCAAGATCATTGGCTGTACTGTCATTATTATCAACGACAATGCAGAATGTAAAGAAAACAATAATTCTGATTAAGAAAAGACGTATTAATCATCCGGGAGTGTACAGCTCCCGGATTTTGCATCACTAACCCGTCCAACAACTTGCAACAAACAGCAATCGTGCCGGCAACTTTCCTACAATTACCACGAGACTTTATTCGCTAAACATGCTATTTTATGGATACAGGAAAAATTTTAGGGAAAGAGGGAATGGCATGATGAAAAAAAGAACCGTAACGACAATTGGTACCCTTGTTTTCCTTTTTTTTACGCTGGCATTCTTAGCTTCGCCCATGAACGCAGTTGCCAGCAGTTTGCCGGTTAGCGATACCGGTTCCCAGGACAACCCGATAGTAGCGAAAATGGGCGACAGCGGCCCGGTTGTCAGGGAGATAAAAACAATGCTCGGAGCGCTGCGCTATATCAATTTTTACGGGACGCCCAGTACATATTACACAAGGGTTACTGCATACGGGGTTTATTATTTTCAGCGCGACAATAGGCTGGACATGACCGGTATGGTGGACCTCCGCACCTATAATCTCCTGCAGGCCAAATACCTGGCCATGCTGGGAAGGCCGGCGCCTTCACCGGCTCCCGCACCTTCGCCGGCTCCGGTGACGGGCTTGACGGCGGAAGAACAAACGATGATCGATCTTGTTAACCAGGAACGGCTCAAGGCCGGTGTCGCTCCGCTGCAAGTGGACATGAGGCTGGTGGAAAGCGCGAGACTTAAGAGCCAGGATATGATCGACAATAATTATTTCAGTCACACTTCGCCCACCTGGGGCCAGTTTTACACGATCATTCGCCAGAAAACGGGGTCGGATTACGGTTACCTCGGTGAAAACCTGGCGGGAGCGCCGTCGGTTCAAACGGCCCACAGCCTGTTAATGAACAGCGAAGGACACCGTCAAAACATTCTAAATCCAAACTACACGCATATTGGGATCGGCATTAAAAAAGGCGGACCGTATGGTATGATGTTCACCCAGCACTTTGGCGGCGCTGCCAGGTAAAATTACTTTTCGATATTTTTGCTGTGTTTTTATGTTGCCAAGTCACTCCTTCCTTGTACCCATTCATATTATAGGTTAGGCTCTATTAGTTGTGCTGAAAAAAGGAGGGAGTTAATTGCACGAATATGAATTTACGGCCCAGGTGAAACAATTGTGGAAGGACCCGGAGATTCAGGCGCTGGCCAGGCGCTGCTACCATAAATTATTTAAATGCACGCCAGTTATCCTGGAAAAGGTTTGTGCATCCGGGACCAAGTGTTTTCACGACATTCATTATCTCTTTGAAACAGAAGGAGGACTTCCCATCCCGCCCGATGCATGTCCCATCAATTGCGTGGTAAGCAATTTTGCCATCTGCGGCGTGGGAACGGCGCCGTTGAAGCCTGGCGTGCTTGCCCCGCGCAGGGTAGGAGAATGCATAGTTTTCACCGTTGTCTACAAAGTCCGTGTCTGGTTTGAATTCTTTGATACGGTCAATAACAGCGTGGAAGTGGGGATGGCAAGTCAATGTTTCGAGCGCGAGCTGGCGGTACCCGTTGAGGATATAGACGGGGGCTGTGTGCTTTGCCAGCCGGAGGCGGTCGATCTCTGCATCAGGAGAATAAATCTCGACTGTATCAGGGCCGTGGTTGTACCCCGCCCTGAAGGGTTTCCCAAGTCTTTCCCCCCATACGCTATTGAAGTTACGGTGGAAAAGGAATTCTTTGCGCTGGAATCGGGAAGGTCTATTGTCTGTTTGCCCACATGTGTCGAGGAGTGTATCGAACTGCCGTTTCCGATCTTTCCGGGAGAGTGTGTGCCGTTTGAGAAAGAGGCCAAGTGCGACGAATTTTGCCAGGAAACGGACCTGCAGCCCGGCCGCTGCGCCCAGTGCCCGCCGCCTCAGCCATGAGACTATGGGTTTGCATAACAGGCTGTCAAAAAAGCCACTTTACCAGGTGGCTTTTTTGTGTTTTGGGCTGGCTGCCGGCAACCAGGGACAGGGAAAGGACACAGAATTCGTTTTCTTTTTTATAGAAAAAAGGTAAAATGATCTTTAGTAAAGAGTTGGAGGTAAAGTATTGACAGGCTTATTTGTAAAAAAGGAAAAAGAGGGAATCACATTTTATCAAGCGGCTTCATTCGAGGCTGCGGGATTAGTAGTTCACGCTTTCACCGGAAGAAAAGGAGGAGTCAGCAGAGGACTCTTTGAGAGTTTAAATTTGAGCATCTTGACGCAGGACTTGCTGGAAAACGTCCTGGAAAACAGGAGGAGATTGTGCGGGATACTCGGGATCAGCCCTGACAGCCTGACAGGAGCCCGGCAGGTACACGGGGACAGTGTTTACCTGGTAAGAGAGAACGATAAAGGCCGGGGCGCCAGACAGCCTGGTTCGGTTATTCCCGCTGCCGATGCCCTGATGACTGCTGTGCCTGGAATTACCTTGGTTGCCTTTTTTGCAGACTGTGTGCCCGTGTTTTTTTTGGATCCCGTAAAAAAGGCTGTTGCCTTAACCCATGCTGGCTGGAAAGGAACTGTCGCCGGGATTGCCGCGAAAACGGCAGCGGCGATGACCCGGGCTTTCGGAACAAAACCGGAAGACCTTCTGGCAGCAGTGGGGCCGAGTATAGGGCCATGTCATTACCAGGTGGATGGTCCGGTTATTGAAAGGGTCAGGCTGGCCTTCCCGGATGATTATGGTGAATTGCTGCCTGGTATGACGGCGGACGGTCACGCTCGGTTCAATCTCTGGGAAGCCAATGTACGCCAGATTCGCAGTTTGGGAGTACCTGCCCAAAACATAACCGTGGCCGGTATTTGCACATACTGCGAGCAAGAGAACTTCTTTTCGCATCGCCGGGGAATGGCGGGAAGGCAGGCGGCTTTAATTATGTTAAAAAATGAGCAGGGGTGAGAGGATGACGAAAGTACTGGTTGTTGACGATGAAGCCAGTATTGTAGAACTGGTAAAGTATAATCTGGAAAAGGCGGGTTTCCGCGTGGAATGTCTCGATGACGGGTTAAAGGCTGTTAAGCGTATTATGGAAGTTCCTCCGGATTTATTGATTCTTGACCTGATGCTGCCGGGCATGGACGGACTTGATGTTTGCCGCCACCTGCGGCAGCAGGAAAAGACACGCCTGCTACCGATCATCATTCTCACGGCAAGAGTGGAAGAAATCGACAGGGTGGTCGGTTTGGAACTGGGAGCTGATGATTATTTAACCAAACCTTTTAGCCCGCGCGAACTGGTGGCGAGAGTCAAGTCTATTCTTCGCCGGAGCCAGGGCAGCCAAACAAAAGTTGAAGCGGAACCCGGACCGATTGTCAGGGGCCCGCTAAAGATTTATCCTGACAGGTATGAGGCGGTCCTTGACGGCGAAGTGCTGGAACTTACTCCTAAGGAATTTCAGCTCCTGGTTCAGCTGGCGGCTAACCAGGGCAAAGTTTACACGCGGGAATTCTTGCTTGAAAACATCTGGGGATATGAATACCCGGGAGATACGCGGACGGTGGACGTGCATATCCGCCACCTCCGGCAAAAACTTGAAAAAAATTCGGGCCAGCCTGTACTGATAGAGACAATCAGGGGTATTGGCTACAGGTTTAAGGGGTAAAGATGAGCAAACTGGCGATAAGGGTCACATCTGTTTATTTTATTATTTCAATAATTACATTGATGACAATTGTATATATGTCCAGGATACTGGAGAAAGGGCTCTTTTATGTGCCAGCCCTTATTCTGATTTTCCTGGCGGGGGGTGCTGCTTTTTACTTGTGGTTTAACAAGCAGGCTGTGCATATTCGCAAATTGAACGAAATGGCCAAGGCCTTTGCCCAAGGAAACCTGATTCCCACGGGTATTGTTTCAACAGATGACGAGCTAGGGGAACTGAATGACTCCATGTGTCTTATGGCTAAAAATTTGAGCGAGCACCTGAGAAAAACTTTGCAGGAAAAAGACCGCATGGAAACAATACTCACCAGCATGGTGGAAGGTGTGCTGGTTTTTGACTGCCACGGGCGGCTGATACTTATGAACAGGGCTGCTGAGGACATGCTCGGGGTGAAGTTTGAGGATGAATCAAAACACTTTTTTCTGGAGATCTTGCAAAACCACCAGATGGCTGACCTGTTGAAACGGGGCCTTTCGGAAAGCAAGCGGCAGGTAATGGAAGTAAGACTGTCTCCAATGAATAACGAATACTACCGGGTGTATGTGACACCCATCTTGGGGAAGGAAGGCAATTCCCAGGGAGCCGTCATGGTGCTGCGCAATGTGACGAAGGTGAGGCTTCTCGAGCAAATGCGCAGCAATTTTGTCGCCAATGTCTCGCACGAGCTGCGAACACCACTCACTTCAATTAAGGGTTACGTGGAAACCCTGCTGGACGGAGCCCTGGATAACAAAGAGACTGCTCTTCATTTTTTGACGGTTATCAATACGGAAGCCGACCGCTTGAACCGGCTGATCGACGACCTTTTATACCTGTCGCAGCTGGAAACCGGCCGCATGGAGGTTGCCAAGAAAGTAATCGATTCAAAAACGTTTTTAGAAAAGGTTGTGGTCCTGCTGCAGCAGGTCGCCCGAAGCAAAAACATCAACATCGACACGGTTGTTCATCCGGCGGCCCAAACGTTTTTAGGCAACCAGGACATGATGGAACAGGTGATGATTAATTTGCTGGAGAATTCAATCAAGTATTCACATGATGGAGGTTCTGTCAGCGTAGAAATATTCCCGCACGAACAAGGAACAGCCATCAGGGTCAGCGACACGGGAATCGGTATCCCTGTGGAAAGCCTGCCGCGCATATTCGAGCGCTTTTATAGGGTGGATAAGGCGCGTTCACGCCAGGTCGGAGGCACGGGGCTGGGATTGTCCATCGTCAAGCATGTTGTCGACCGTCACCGCGGGCAGGTCCAGGTTGAATCCGAAGAGGACAAGGGGACCACGTTTACGATTATTTTGCCCAAGGCTTGATATTTAACATAATGTTAACCTGGGCTTAAGTAAAAAACATGCCGCCTCTTGTATAATTAAAGACAGTGATGAGAGGTGGTTTTGTTATGGAGCGAAACTATAAAATCACGGTAAAGAATCTGGACCTGTACTACGGGGAACGACAGGCGCTGAAAAATGTCAGTATGGACATAAAGGCGAACAGCGTTACCGCGCTTATTGGTCCTTCCGGCTGCGGGAAATCGACTTTTATCAGGACTTTGAACCGTATGAACGACCTTATCGCGGAAGTGAGGATAAAAGGAGAAGTGGCCATCGACGGGAAAAACGTTTACGGGGATGATGTGGATGTCGTGTCTCTGCGCAAGAGGGTGGGGATGGTTTTTCAGAATCCCAACCCTTTCCCCATGACGGTATATGATAATGTGGCGTACGGCCCGCGAATCCACGGGATAAAAGACCGGCGAAAACTCGGCGAAATTGTTGAAAAAAGTTTGCGGCAGGCGGCGCTCTGGGATGAGGTCAGCGACCGGCTGCACAAACCGGCCCTAGGGCTTTCAGGAGGGCAGCAGCAGCGCTTGTGTATTGCCCGGTTACTGGCGGTGGAACCGGAAATTCTATTGATGGACGAACCTACTTCGGCGCTGGATCCCATTTCGACGTTAAGAATAGAGGAACTGGTGCGAGAACTAAAAAAAGACTATACTATCGTCATAGTGACGCATAACATGCAGCAGGCAGCGAGGATTTCCGAGACAACGGCTTTTTTTCTCCACGGTGAAGTTATTGAGTGTGATGCCACACAGGTGATATTTACCAATCCTCGCCATCAACAGACTGAGGACTATATCACCGGACGGTTCGGATGATAACGTCAAACGGCTTTAGCAATATGTCGAAATATTAAGGGCAGAAAGGAGTAGAACGGCATGATCAGGCATGGCTTTGATGAAAGCCTGGATGGCCTGCAGAAGGACATCTTGCGCATGGGCAAGATGGTGGAGGAAATGCTGGATAAATCAGTTGAATCTTTGAAAAGGCAAGATACAAAAATGGCCGAGGAGGTGTTGAGAAGGGAAGAGCAAATAGACCTCTTGGAGCAGGAAATCGAACAAAAATGTCTCAGCCTTATTGCCACCCAGCAGCCTTTGGCCAAGGATTTGCGTAAAATTGCGGCCGGGTTTAAAATAATTACCGACCTGGAAAGAATGGCCGACTACAGTGAAGACATTGCCAAAGTAACCATTCGCCTGGCTGGAGAACCGCTGATTAAACCGCTGATAGACATCCCCCGCATGAGCAAGCTGGCCGGGCAAATGCTGAGCGACGCGCTTGACGCCTACGTAAGGGAAGATGTCGAACTTGCTTACCGCATGTGCCAGAATGATGATGAAGTGGACCATATTTATGCGCAGGTCATCAGGGAGCTGCTGACGTACATGATGGAGAATCCCAGGACCATAAGCCAGGCTACCAGCCTGATGTTTGTTGGAAGGTATATTGAAAGAATAGCCGATCATGCCACCAATATCGGAGAACGCGTGATTTACCTGGTAACGGGTGTCAAGAAAGAGCTTAATGATTGAGGGAGAAAACCGGCTGGCGAAAAAAATGCCGCATGTGCGGCATTTTTTATCCCGGGGGGAAGGATAACATTTCCTTCTGTAGAATAAATAAACGTTAGTGGTTTAATCATGAGGTTTTGAGAGGCACGAAAAGGTTGCGCGTAGTCGAAAAACAAAAGAATGAAATAATTAAGGATGAAGCAGCCAAGCGGTTAAAGGCAGCAACCCTGCTCGCTGCGGCGTTTGTTATAAAAATACTGGGGATTGTTTTGATAAAAGGCCTGGCGGCCAGCATCATGGTAGAGGCCGTGCAGGTAAAAGCCTCTGTCCTGGAAGACTTCCGACAGGCCGAATTCCTGGTAATCAGGCCAGAAACGACCGTGAACGCTCCCTTTCCGGGGCGGTTTGAAAAGACCCGGCAGGATGGGGAAAGGGTTGCCAGGGGCGCCCTGGTTGGTTACCTGACCAAAGAGGGAGGAACCAGCCTTGAGAAGCTGGAAAAAATTGAGATGAAGGCTCCGCAGGCAGGGATGCTTTCTTACGAAACGGACGGTTATGAAGAACTGTTCCACCCCGCCGTCTGGCCGCAGCCAGATTTGGACAAACTTGCGGAACTGCTGAAACGGTTAGACGGCAAGAACAGTGGAGATGCTAAAAAAAACGGCATGGTTGAAGCAGGTCAAGCGTTGTTTAAAATCATTAACAACCTGGAGCCGGAATACCTGTTTGCCGAAATAAACGAAGACCTGCCCAAAGAAATAAAAACAAACGGCTCTCTCGAGCTGCGCCTGGAAGAAGACGGCAAGACCGTCAACTGCGAGGTGGTTTGCATTTCCCGGACCGGAAGCGGTACAAGGCTTCTCCTCAAGGCACCCGGTATGCCGGAACTGCAAGGCAACCGTAAAGTCGACTGCAGGGTGATTTTAAGGAAGATACCGGGCGTTGTGCTGGACTATGGTGTTGTCGTGGAAAAGAACGGAAAAGAAGGTGTGTATCTTATCGAAAACGGTGTTGTAACCTGGCGCGCGGTAAGCGTGTCGGGAACGGCAGGTGAAATGGCTGTATTCAAGGGCTTGTTTCCCGGAGAATGGGTTGTTGTAACGCCTGAGCTGGTTAAGGAAGGGCAGAGGATATTAACGGAGAAATAGTCGGGATGGAGAGAATATGGAGCTGATAAAACAGAATTTGCTTGTTTTAAAGGAAGAAATTTATGAAGCCTGCCGCCGCAGCGGGCGCAAGCCTGATGAGGTTGTCCTGGTGGCGGTAAGCAAATCGCATCCCGTGGAGACCATCAGGAAGGCCTATGATTTGGGGCAGCGCGTTTTTGGAGAGAATCGCGTCCAGGAACTGCTGAAAAAGCAGCCGGAATTGCCGCCTGATATGGAATGGCATTTGGTTGGAACTTTACAGCGCAACAAGGTCAAACAGGTGATAGACAAGGTTTCCTTGATCCATTCCGTTGATTCGCTGCCCCTGGCGAAAGAAATCAGCAGGCAGGCCGTGTTGAAGGGAAAAACGGCGCATGTGCTTCTCCAGGTGAATATAGCGGAAGAAGCGAGCAAACACGGGTTTTTGCAAAAAGAATTGGCTGCCGCGGTCAAGGAAATTAATGATCTGCCTGGAATAAAGATTAAAGGGCTGATGACAATTGCGCCTATTACCCGGAACCCCCAAGAGGTGCGTCCGGTTTTCAGGCGCCTGCGGGAACTGGCCGGTGAAATGAAAGCACTGGGATTGCCGGACCTGGAGATGGACGAACTATCCATGGGCATGAGCGATGATTTCCAGGTAGCTGTAGAGGAAGGAGCAACCCTGGTGCGGATAGGCAGTCGTATTTTCGGTCCCCGAGTTTACTAAAGGAGGAGGAGGCTCTTGAAAGTCTTTGACAGGTTTTTGGATCTCGTGGGTTTTACTGAGGTCAAAGAGGAGGTTGTAGTGGAGGAAGAGAGTCCTTTGGACGAGGTCCCGGAATGGAAGCCGTCACGGAAAACAAGAGGACAGGTTGTTCCCTTAAATACCAGTAAGGAGCAAATAAAGGTGGTTTTAATTGAACCGGCTGCCTTTGACGACTGCCAGCAAATTGCCGACAGCTTGAAAAACAAGCGCACGGTGATAATCAACCTGGAAAACATCGACCTGGGGCTGGCACGCCGGATCATTGATTTTGTTGGCGGAACTGCCTACGCGCTTGGCGGGGCCTTGCAGAAAATAGGCTCAGGCATCATCATAGCCGTGCCCAGCAATGTTGATATTTCCGGGGACATTCATTCCATGAGCCAGCCCAAAGAGGTCTTTGCCTGGATCAACAAGCTGACGCAGGGGAATGACTTCAACAGGAGGTACTGAGCATTGAAACGCATCGGGTTTATCGGCGGGGGAGCCATGGGAGAAGCTTTTATCAGGGGGCTTCTGACCAGGGGTAGAGACCCCAACACCATTGCGGTAAGCGAAAAGAACCTTGAACGACTGGACCTTTTGAAGAAGAATTATGGGATTGTTTCTTTCCGTGAAAACAGGGAACTGGTGCGCTTCGGCGAGATAATTATTCTTGCCGTCAAACCGCAGAATTTATTGGAGGCAGTGGAGAGTTTTTCGTCGTTGATTACAAGTGACAAGCTTCTTGTCTCCATCCTGGCCGGCGTGACCAGGGCAAAGATCGAGTCCTTGCTGCCGCAGGGGAGCAAGGTGATCAGGGCTATGCCCAATACACCCGCGTTGATCGGCGCAGGCGCTACCGTCCTGGCTGCGGGTCCAGGTGTGGCCCCCGGCGAACTTCAGTCGGTTTGTGAAGTTTTTGAAGCTGTGGGAAGTGTCACCGTTTTGCCGGAGGACATGCTCAACGCTGTTACAGGATTAAGCGGCAGCGGTCCGGCGTTTGCTTATCTTTTTATTGAGGCCTTGGCCGATGGAGGCGTGATGGCGGGGCTTCCCCGGGATACTGCTTATAAGCTGGCAGCCATGACCGTGAAAGGCGCGGCGATGATGGTTTTAGATTCAAAACTTCATCCGGCACAGTTAAAAGACATGGTGACTTCCCCCGGCGGAACCACCATTTACGGGCTTTTGGAAATGGAGAAGGCTGGAGTGAGAGGAGCAGTAATGAAAACAGTTGTGACAGCGGCAAAAAGAGCGGAGGAATTATAGCAGTTTATAAAACGAAACAGCAGGGGAGAGTGGGAAATTGTACCGGCTTATACCTTATGTTCGGGTCGCCTTTGAAGTGTACTACGGGTTGATTATCGTTCGCGTTTTGCTGTCCTGGATACCTCATGATCCGTATAAAAGCGTATTTCGGTTTGTTTACGAGGTTACGGAACCGGTTTTGGCTCCGTTTCGCAGGCTGATTGGAGGGCGAATGATGATCGACTTTTCCCCGATTTTTGCTCTTCTAGCCCTGGAACTGCTGGAAAGGCTGGTAATCAGCATCCTTCGTTACCTGTAAAGCGTGTAAGAAAAGCTGATAGCCGAGGAGGGAAATCGCTTGTTAACGCCACTTGATATTCACAACAAGGAATTTAAAAGAGGGTTTCGCGGTTATGACATTGATGAAGTGGACGAATTCTTGGACGAGGTAATCAAGGATTTCGAGTCGCTGTACAAGGAAAACCTGGAACTCAAAGAAGAAATAAGAAAACAAAAAGAGCACCTCAGCCGTTACAAGGAAACGGAGGATGCCCTGCAGAATACGATGCTGCTTGCCCAGAAAATGTTGGAAGAGTCCAAGAAAAATGCTGAAAAGGAAGCTGAACTGGTGCTGTGGGAGGCCAGGAAGAAGGCTGAACAAATTGTGAGCGGCGCCCACGACCAGGTTACGGAGAACATAAGGAAGGTGGAGCAACTAAAAGCATTTGAAAAACAGCTGAAAACAAGGCTTAAGAGTTTCCTTGCCGCCCAGCTTGAGATGTTGGAGAGCAGCGACTTTGACGAAGAGCCTTGTGCTGGGGCAGAAGGCCGGGAGGAAAACGTTCATGAGTCCGTGGAAGATAACCGAGACTGAAAGCGGGGTCTTGTTCAGCATTAAGGTACAGCCGCGGGCGGCAAGAAATGAAATTGGAGGGCTGCAGGGCCAGGACCTTAAAATAAGACTGACTGCCCCACCGACGGAAGGAGAGGCAAACGAGGCCTGCATCAGGTTTATTGCCGAGTGGCTGGATGTGCCCAAAAATGCGGTAAGAATAATTGCCGGACATACCAGCCGGCACAAGATAATCAAGGCAGCAGGGATAAGCAAGGGAGAACTGATTCGGCGCCTCGAGATGACGCAGGCAAGAAGCGGCATAAAGTTTGAGCTTTGAAGGACGGGGCCGGATTTGACTTTCGCTGCCGCTTTGTTTTATACTTTATGGAGCAAGGGCTGTAAGTGGGGTGGTACCACGGGTAGAACTCGTCCCCTTGGGGGGAGTTTTTGTTTTGTAAGAGGTGAGAAAGGGATGGAAAAGGCTAACAAGTATAATGAAACTCTCAACCTTCCAAAAACAGAATTCCCGATGCGGGCCAACCTTCCGCAGAGGGAGCCGGAGATTTTGAGAAAATGGGAGGAAATCAAACTTTACGATACTGTCCAGGAGTCCTGCAAAGGCCGGCCCAAATTTATCCTGCACGATGGACCTCCATACGCCAATGGGGACATTCACCTTGGGCATACTTTGAATAAGGTGCTGAAAGACATAATTGTCAAATTCCACAGCCTTAGAGGTTATGACTCACCTTATGTGCCGGGCTGGGATACCCACGGCCTGCCTATAGAACAGCAAGCCATCAAGGCCCTGGGCTTAAACAGGCACGCTGCCGATCCCCTGGAGTTCAGAAGGCATTGCAGGGAATATGCATTAAAATACGTAGATATCCAGAGAGAGCAGTTTAAACGCCTTGGAGTAAGAGGGGACTGGGAAAACCCGTACCTCACGCTGAGCCCTGAATTTGAGGCCGTACAAATCGGTGTTTTCGGCGAAATGGCTAAAAAAGGGTATATTTACAAAGGGCTGAAGCCGGTCTACTGGTGTCCGAGTTGCGAAACAGCGTTGGCCGAGGCAGAGATCGAATACAACGAAAAAAAGTCGGCTTCAATTTATGTCAAGTTTCCTGTAAGCCAAGGGAATAACGTTCTGAGAGAGGACAACACGTATTTTGTAATCTGGACAACCACGCCCTGGACGCTTCCGGCCAACATGGCCATCTGTCTCCATCCGGAATTGGAATACAATGTACTGGCGGTTGGCGAAGAAAAGTATGTAGTTGCCGGGGAGCTTACGGCGTCTTTTCTCGAAGTGCTGGGCAACCCGCCGCATTATATCGAAAAAAAATTCCGCGGCGCAAAACTGGAAGGAATTACGTGCCGCCATCCTTTTTATGACCGGAAATCGGTGGTTGTCCTGGGGGAACACGTCACGACGGAGCAAGGAACCGGCTGCGTCCACACCGCTCCGGGACACGGCGTAGAAGACTTCGAGGTCGGTAAAAAATACGGTCTTGAAGTTTTGTCGCCGGTTGACGACAGAGGAAGGTTTACCAGGGAAGCCGGCAAGTTTGCAGGAATGTTTATCGAAGACGCCAATAAGGCAATATCCGCCGAGCTGAAGGAAAGGGGCCTGCTCCTGCACCTGGGATTTATCAGGCACCAGTACCCGCATTGCTGGCGCTGTAAAAAGCCGGTCATGTTCAGGGCGACTGAGCAGTGGTTTGCTTCAATTGACGGGTTCCGCCAGCAAATACTGCAGGCCATCGAGGAGGTCCGCTGGATCCCTGCCTGGGGAAAGGACAGGATTCACAACATGGTAGCCGAACGGAGCGACTGGTGTATCTCCAGGCAGCGAACCTGGGGAGTGCCTATCCCGATTTTTTACTGCAAAGAATGCGGGAAAGAGATCATTAATGATGACACAATCGGCCATTTGCAGAAACTTTTTGCTGAACACGGCTCAGACGTATGGTGGGCCAGGCCGGCAGAAGAACTGATCCCGCCGGGGCTTGCCTGTCCAGCCTGCGGTAGAAGAGAATTCCGCAAGGAAACCGATATTATGGATGTCTGGTTCGATTCCGGTTCAAGCCACTTTGCCGTTCTGGAAAAACGTCCTGAACTGAGATGGCCTGCCGATTTGTACTTGGAAGGAAGCGATCAACACAGGGGTTGGTTTAACTCGTCTTTATCGACATCGGTGGCCGTGCGGGGGACGGCGCCGTACAGGGCGGTTCTGACTCATGGTTTTTTGGTCGACGAAATGGGAAGAAAAATGTCCAAATCCCTTGGGAACGGGATAGACCCTCTGGAAGTTATCGAACAGATGGGGGCGGATATACTGAGACTGTGGGTTTCTTCCGCCGATTACCGGACCGATGTGGCCGCCTCGCCCAATATTCTAAAACAGATAACGGAGGCATACCGGAAAGTTCGCAACACCTGCCGCTACATCCTGGGAAATCTTTACGACTTTAATCCTGAAAAAGACGGGGTATCTTATGAGCAACTAGCCGAAATCGACAGGTGGGCGCTTCTTAAGCTGCACAAATTGATAAAAAGGGTTACGGACGCCTATGAGAATTATGAATTTCATGTGGTATACCACAGCATCCACAATTTCTGTGCCGTGGATATGAGCGCAATATACCTGGACATCATTAAAGACAGGGTCTATACGGCAAAAGCCGGTTCGCTCGAGCGCAGGAGCGCCCAGCAAACCATGTACGAGATAATCTCAGCGCTGGTCAGAATGCTCACCCCCATCCTGGCTTTTACCACGGAAGAAATCTGGCAGTACTTGCCTTATAACAAAGGAGCAGCAACGGTACAGGCAGCCGGATGGCCGGAGTACAACGAACGCTGCGTTGATAGTGATCTGGAAAAACGCTGGGAAAAAATACTGGAGATCAGGGAGTATGCAGCTAAGCCCCTGGAGGAAGCTCGCCAGCAAAAGGTCATCGGGCATTCCCTGGATGCACGCGTTCAGCTGTATGCCGCCGGCGAGTGGTATCAATTTTTGAAGGAATTGGAAAGCGAGCTGCCCACTATCCTGATCACCTCGAGCGTGGCCGTTTATCCTAAAGGGGAAGCGCCGGCCGGTGCTTATTCGAGCGAAGATATTCCGGATGTCGCAGTCCTTGTGCAAAAAGCACCCGGAAAAAAATGCGAACGCTGCTGGATATATTCAGAAACCACGGGATTGGAAGAAGCGCATCCCACCCTGTGCCGGCGCTGCGCGCAAGTAATGGCGGGGCAGAATTGAGGATGAACAACCAGCCGGTTGTGGTAATAGGCGGCGGGGCTGCCGGGATGATGGCAGCTGGCCGGGCCGGGGAACTGGGGGCCAGGGTGATCCTCCTGGAAAAGAACAGGGTGCTGGGGCGAAAAATCGGCATTTCCGGAAAGGGTCGCTGCAATGTCACCAACAGCGGCGAATTACGGGATTTTATCGAAAATTACCCATGTAACGGGCAGTTTTTATACAGTTCGTTAAACAGGTTTTCCAACGTAAACCTCATGCAGTTCCTGGAAAAACGGGGAATCCCGTTGAAAAAGGAAAGGGGCGGGCGCGTTTTTCCGGCCTCTGACCGGGCAGCCGATATTGTTGCAGGATTGAGCAGGTACCTAGCTGAAAACGGAGTGGATGTTCGTTTAGGCGAAAGAGTTTTGGAAATAATGGCGGCAAATGGAGCAGTCAGGGGAATAAGGACTGCCCAAGAAGCAATCAGCGCTTATCAAGTTATTGTAGCCACCGGGGGCAAATCATACCCGGCAACAGGGTCAACGGGTGATGGCTATGACTGGGCAGCGAGGCTCGGGCACACAATAGTGCCGCTGCGGCCAGCCCTCGTACCGCTGAACATAAGGGAGGAATGGGTTAAGGAACTGCAGGGCCTTACCCTGAAAAACGTGGAGGCTTCGGTCCTGGAGGAAGAGAAAGCACTGGCCGGGGAGTTCGGGGAAATGCTGTTTACCCATTTTGGTGTTTCAGGTCCTATTATTATGACCTTAAGCAGAAAAGTTGTGGAGAGGGCGGCAGCACCCGGGAAGCTGAAGCTGAAAATTAACCTTAAACCGGCGCTTTCCAAAGAAGAGCTGGACAGGCGGCTGGCAAGGGATTTTCAAAAATACAGGAAGAAGCAGTTGAAAAATGCCCTGGACGACCTTTTGCCCAAGAGGTTGATTCCCCGGATCATCGAGGCAAGCGGCATTAATCCCGGCAAATTTGTTAACCAGCTGACGAGGGAAGAGCGGAGGCGGCTGCTCGACGTTTTGACCGGCTTTACCCTGACCATTGCAGGACCGCGTTCACTTTCCGAAGCGATTGTGACGGCAGGGGGAGTCTTATTAACAGAAATCAACCCGAAGACCATGGAGTCTAGACTGGTCAAAGGTCTTTATTTTGCAGGCGAGATTCTTGATATCGACGGTTACACGGGTGGATACAACCTGCAGGCCGCTTTTTCCACTGGATACGCTGCCGGTGAAGCGGCCGCGGAAGCGGCCCTTTCTTCGGGCAAACGCTAGGCCGGAATAAAAGGGGTCAGCAAGGGCCTTCCCCTCTTGCTGCTCGCTTGCTACGGGGCTGGTTTAACCTGTTCTTTTTTGGCCAGGATAATCTGGCCTTCTCTGGTTAAAACCTGGTAAAACTGTTTTTGCCAGGGCAAAACCATTGACTCTAGGTGCTTTTCCATATCCCTGAGGATCACGACCGTTTGCGGCCCGGCACCCGGCTGGTCGAGGGTTCCTGCGCTTAAAATGAACCTGCGCCACTCTTTATCCCATTGATAGTTAGCCTGAATATTTCTTGCGGATACAAGGTCAAAATGATAAGGGGCCGGCAGGGTTTCCTTTTCCCCTGCTGGCGAACAAAAAAAACGCTGTTCGCCTTCCACCCGGACCTGGCAAGAGGGTGCAGCCTGCATGGTGACGGTGAGTTCCTGGATGAGTTTATACCACTGCGCCGGCCGGGTCTGCGGGTCATACCAGGTATTGAGCAGGTTTAATTCCCAGAATGTTTGCTCTTCCCACGCGGTTTCCGGCTTGTTTTTTTGCCAGGTCCAAAGCTTGAGGGTTTGCGATTCCGAGTATGCGCCCGTTCTTTCATTGTGGTCCTCCCGGGTTATAAGGATATCCTTTCCTTCGGGACCGGCAACCTGATCGATCCTGCCCACCGGCAGCAGGTCGTCTATAAAACAACAGAGGACATAGCGGGAATTTTGTTTTTGTATTACGGCCAGGATCCCTCTGTCCGGCGGCAGGGAAAACGCAAAGACCAATTCCGGTTCTTTATCGCCAAACATATCGAGGAACAGGTGCTTTTTTTGCCATGGTTCTCCGGCCAGGTCGGGAACTATATAGCGCAAAAGCGCCCGGGACGTTTCATTGACCGCGTCTTCCACCAGCACGGGGTTTTTTGACTGCAGCAGGTTCACCTGGACTTGCGGGAAAACAGGAAGCGGGCCGGTGATGAGGCCTGATGCCGGGATTAGTGCTTTTTGCTGCACGGTATACCACCAGGCTAAAAAAAGGAGGCAGAATATTAAAAGCTGCCCGGCTATTTTTTTTCTCATGGAGAACCTCTCAAAGGATGGTCTTGTTAATAATACATTTTATTCAGCGGTTTTAGGAATATTGATTCAAATACCACCGCCAACAGTAAAAAGAAAGATAGAAATAATAATCCGCTGGCAGGAATACCGAAAAACGCGTGGAATATTTACCATGAAACTTAAAAAAGGTACGGATGAAGCCCGGCGGGAGAGTCTCTTAATGAGCGCCGAAGGAGCAAAACCGGAAAATTACTGGCGCCGGTTGAATCTCTCAGGCAAACAGCACCGCAGGTGGACGTGTCCCTGGAGAGGTATTTATGCCGGCATAAATACACCAAAGGGGTAAACCGGGATTTACCGGAGAAACTCTCAGGTAAAAGGACAGGGAAAACAGTAGGAGAATGTTGCTGCTGTTTTGCTTTGTCCTTTCTTTTTGGGATTAGAAATTAAAAAAACGGGCAGATTTTGAAAAAGAGAGGTGGTCGGCCACATGGTTAGTTTGCTTAAGACCCCGCTGTACGAACGGCATGTAGAACTGGGTGCCAGGATGGCGGGATTTGGCGGGTGGATCATGCCCATACAGTACACCGGCGTTTTGGAGGAGCACAGGGCCGTGCGCAGCGCCGCCGGGATATTTGACGTTTCTCATATGGGAGAAATAAGAGTCTCCGGAAAAGGGGCGCTTTTTTTCCTGAGAAAACTGCTCACCAGTGACCCGGCATCGCTTGAAACCGGCCAGGTCCAGTACAGCCTGATGTGTTGCGAATCAGGCGGAGTGGTGGACGACCTGCTGGTTTACAGGCTTGGAGAGGAGAGCTTTTTGCTGGTGGTTAACGCCGGAAATAAGGACAAGGACGTGGACTGGCTTAGGGGACATCAAAAGACTACGGGTCATGGAGACAGTGTTGAAATAAGGGACATCTCAGCGGAAACCGGCCAAATAGCGGTGCAGGGACCCCGCTCTGCGGAGATTCTGGGCAAATTATGCGAGGCGAAACTGGAGGGGATGAGGTATTATTCTTTTCTAAAGACCAGGGTTGCGGGCCTGGAAGCGCTTGTTTCGCGGACTGGGTACACCGGCGAAGACGGGTTTGAGATTTATTTGAGGGTTGGTGAAACCAAAGAGGCCTGGGATAGGATCATGGAAGCAGGAAAACCGGCAGGACTGGTTCCTGCCGGGCTGGGAGCTAGGGACACGCTGCGTTTGGAAGCGTCGATGCCTTTATATGGTCATGAATTGAGCCAAAGCACCACACCCCTGGAAGCAGGGCTTGAAAGGTTTGTATCCTGGGGAAAAGGCGGTTTCATAGGCAGGGAAGCCCTGGAACAGGAGAAAAGGGAAGGGGTCAAAAAGAAACTGGTTGGTTTTGTGATGGTGGAAAGAGGTGTTCCCAGGGCTGGTTACGAACTGCTAAAAATGGGGCGGGTTATTGGCAAGGCGACTTCCGGAAGTTATGCTCCCAGCCTGGACGGCTGCTTAGGGATGGGCTATGTTCAGGCACAGGAAGCGGTTGCGGGCAATAGAATAGAAGTGATGATCAGGGGCAGGTGGGCTGCTGCCGAAATAGTCAACAGACCGTTTTATAAAAAAAAGGGAGGTTGGTCAAATGGGCGAGAGTGAATTGAAGTATACCAGGGAGCACGAATGGATTAAAGTGGAAGGTACGAAGGCCTTGGTCGGTATTACCGATTATGCCCAGGAAGCACTGGGGGACGTGGTTTTTGTGGAGCTTCCCGAAGTGGGCAAAGAGCTGGAAATAGGGGATGTTTTGGGGGTCGTGGAGTCAGTAAAAGCGGCTTCGGATGTTTATTCACCGTGCCGGGGAAAGGTTACCGCCGTGAATGAAGCCCTGTTTAACAATCCGGAACTGGTAAACAAGGACCCTTATGGAGACGGGTGGATGGTCGAAATGGAATTCACCGAACTGGCCGGCGATCTTTTATCAGAGGAGCAGTATGAAGCCAGGCTGGCCGAGGAGGGGAAATGATGATTCCTTATATACCGCATACTCAGGCCCAGGTGGAAGAAATGCTGCGCACGATCGGGGCACGGTCCATAGAAGAGCTTTTCGGCGATATTCCCGCAGAGGTCAGGTTTAAGGGCGAACTGCGGCTGCCGGGAGGTCTCTCGGAAAAAGAGACCTGGGACCACCTGGCTGAGCTGGCTGAAAAAAACTGCCACAGCGGACAGTACACCTGTTTTCTTGGCGCCGGTTCTTACCAGCATTACCAGCCTAAAGCAGTGAAACATCTTTTGTCCCGTTCTGAATTCTACACCGCCTATACCCCATACCAGCCTGAAATAAGCCAGGGGATACTGCAGGCAATTTTCGAGTACCAGACCATGATTTGCGAGCTGACCGGGATGGATGCCGCTAATGCCTCTGTCTATGACGGCGCTACTGCTGTATCCGACGCGGCTCTGATGGCGGCTGAAGCCACGCGCCGGAGGGTTATTCTGGTCAGCAGCCTGCTGCATCCGGAGTACCGCCAGACCATGCGGACTTATTTGCGGAGGCGGGGGCTGGAAATAAAGGAGATCCCCTGGGAAGAAGGGCTTACCAGCCAAAGAGCCCTGGAAAAGCTTTTGGACAAGGATGTGGCCGGGGTGGCTGTTCAAAACCCGAATTTCCTGGGAAGCATTGAACCGCTGCACCTGCTGGCCGGCGCTGTTCACGAGGCCGGTTCGCTGCTCATCGCCTGCGTGGATCCCGTTTCCCTCGGCCTAATTGAAAGTCCAGGGAAACTGGGAGCGGATATAGCGGTGGGCGAAGGGCAGAGCCTGGGACTTCCCATGAGTTACGGAGGTCCGCACCTCGGGTTTATGGCGGTGAAGGAAAACATGGTACGCCGCCTGCCCGGCAGGATTGTCGGCAAAACAAGAGATAAAGATGGGCGCGAAGGATTTGTGCTTACGCTTCAGGCTCGTGAGCAGCATATCCGCCGGGAAAAAGCCGGCTCCAATATTTGTTCCAACCAGGCCCTCTGCGCGCTGGCGGCCACCATTTATCTTGCGCTCATGGGCCCGGTCGGTTTAAGCGAAGTAGGCAGGCAGTGCCGGATGAAGAGCAACTACGCCATGTCGCGCCTGGAAAAGATTCCTGGCGTTACGGTTCCTTTTTCGGTTCCTGTTTTCAAGGAATTCGTTGTCAGGACGCAAGAGGAACCGCAGCAGGTTAACAAGAGGCTGTGGAAAGCTGGAATCCTGGGAGGGCTCGATTTGATGCGGTTTTATCCGGAACTGTCAGGTCATATCCTGCTGTGTGTGACGGAGATGCGCACATACCAGGAAATAGACAAGCTCATCAGGGTATGGGAGGGAACCGGTGATGGAAAAATTGATTTTTGAAAAAAGCGAAGAAGGCAGGCAGGAGAAGTATTTACCGCCGCTTGAGCCCATCATGAAGGAAAAAGACTTGAAAATGACCCCGCTGCCGCCGGGATTGGAAAGAAAGGTGCCGCCGCTGCTTCCGCAACTGACGGAGGGGGAAGTGGTGCGTCATTATACAAGGCTTTCCCAATTGAATTACGGGGTGGATACGGGTTTTTACCCCCTGGGCAGCTGCACGATGAAGTACAACCCCAAAATCAACGAGGATGCGGCCAGCCTGCCAGGGTTTGCCGGGCTGCACCCGTACCAGCCGGAAGAAACAGTACAGGGCGCCCTGGCCTTGATGTACAAAACACAGCAGTACCTGGGAGAAATCGCGGGAATGGATGCCGTTTCCTTGCAGCCGGCAGCGGGAGCCCACGGCGAGTTTACCGGGCTGCTCATCATCATGGCCTATCATGAATCCAGGGGACAGTACGGGCGTAACAAGGTTATCGTACCCGATTCTTCGCACGGCACCAATCCGGCGACAGCGGCGCTGGGCGGCTGTGAAATCATCCAGCTGCGTTCCAACCGTGCGGGTACTGTTGACCTGGAGGAACTGCGCCGGGCGGTAGGAGAAGATACTGCGGCCCTTATGCTGACAAATCCCAGCACCCTGGGCCTTTTTGAGAGGGATATACTGGAAATCGCCCGTATTGTTCATGAAGCCGGCGGTCTTTTATACTACGATGGGGCTAATATGAACGCGATTATGGGTTATGCGCGGCCTGGTGACATGGGGTTCGATGTGGTTCATTTCAATCTGCATAAAACATTTTCCGCACCGCACGGCGGAGGAGGTCCCGGCTCCGGCCCGGTGGGCGTGAAGGCATTTCTTGAGCCGTTTTTACCGGTTCCGGTGGTAATGTGTGACCAAGAGAATGAGCAGCGGTACTATTTGGATTACGACAGGCCCCAGTCAATCGGGAAGGTAAAAGCGTTTTACGGCAATTTTTCGGTAGTCGTTAAGGCGTATACTTATATAAGCAGGATGGGAAAAGAAGGGCTTAAGGCTGCCAGCGAAAATGCTGTTCTTAATGCCAATTACCTCATGGCCAAACTGGCGCCTTATTATCACCAGCCTTTTCCAGGACCGTGCAAACATGAATTTGTTATCACCCCCAAAAACCTTAAAGAAAAAGAAGTTCGCGCCGTTGACATAGCCAAGCGTCTCCTTGATTACGGGTATCACCCGCCGACGGTTTATTTCCCTCTCATTGTGGAAGAAGCGCTGATGATTGAACCAGCCGAGACGGAGAGCAAAGAGACCCTTGATGCTTTTGCGGACGCCATGGCTTCGATAGCCAGGGAAGCCGGAGAGAACACGGAAATTCTGCACGAAGCGCCTCATGTGACTCCTGTTGGCCGGCTGGACGAAGTCGCGGCAGCCCGTAAGCCCGTTCTGCGCTGGAGACCAAACAAATAAAAGGGATTAAAAGGTCCCATGCACACCCGTGTTTTTCCCGTCATATAGTAAAGGGGACGGGGGTGCAGGGAACATGGAAAAGGCGATTTTTTTTTCGGGAGAAGGTACCGCGTTCAGGGGGACAATTAAAACGTCAGATTGCCTGGAGTTATACCCGGAAACCTTGCCCGCTTTGAGATTGTTGGCTCGACGAGGGTTCGGTCTTTTCCTGGTTACCCCGCAGTACCAGGAATACAGGTGGTTCAAGGCCGCCTTAAAGGATAAAACCCTGCCGCTTGGCCATTTCGATCCGGAAAAAACGGGTGCAGCCTGTTGGGGTGAAGTGCATTCCCTTGATTGGGGAGAAAGTTATTATATAACCGATGGGCGCTACCTGAAACTGTTTGCAGCGTGGAGCTGCAAGATCATCTTGGTTTTGTCCGGCTGCGGCGTGTCTACCCTGGCTTCGGCAGGCAGTGACCTGCAGCTTTTTGCTGACGTGTGCAAGGACATTTACGCGGCAGCCTTCAGTGCCGCGGCTGGCAAATAAGCTATTTTGGAAAATGTCCCGTGCCTTGCAGGGGTTTTTTTGTGATTTTTTTATGCAAGGCAAAAAATGAGGCAAAAGCAGGCATTAATTGATATAATAAATTAATGTTATTTTTATATGAACGGTGGGCGGGAGGGAATATCCATGGATGAAGAACAAAATCGGGCAATCATAACCGTGGTGGGCCGCGATAAAGTCGGTATTATTGCGGGTGTCACTTCGGCGCTGTCTGAGCAGAATGTCAATATTCTTGATATCAGCCAGACGATCATGCAAAATTTTTTTACCATGATAATGGTTGTTGACCTGGCAAAAGCCACGGTAAGCCTGCAGGAACTGCAGCGTATTTTAGCCGAAAAGGGCGAAGAAATCGGTGTGCAGATCAATGCACAGCATGAGGACATATTCAAATTTATGCACCGGATTTAGGAGGGATCAAAATGCCTTTTTCATTGACCCCAGGAGAGATATATGAAACAATCCGCATGATCCAGTCTGAAAAACTGGATATCCGGACTATTACCATGGGCATAAGTTTGAGAGACTGCACCAGCAGCAGCATTGTTCATACAGCCGAGAGGATCTACGATAAAATCAGCAAAAAGGCGGAGCGACTGGTAAAGGTGGGGGAGGACATTTCTCGCGAATACGGCATTCCCATCATTAACAAGAGGATTTCGGTAACTCCCATCTCACTGGTAGGGGAAGGGTGTGACGGGAACGATTATTTACCGCTGGCCCTGGCTATGGAAAAGGCGGCCGAACAGGTCGGCGTTAATTTTATCGGCGGTTTTTCGGCCTTGGTACATAAGGGGTTGACCAAGGGAGACGAAAACCTCCTCAATTCTATCGCGGCAAGCCTTTCGGCCACGGAGAGGGTCTGCTCATCCGTTAATGTGGCGACCACCAGGACGGGGATCAACATGGATGCGGTCTACCGGATGGGTAGAATTATTAAAGAGACGGCAGAGCTGACCAAAGAGCTGGGTGCCGTCGGCTGCGCCAAACTGGTAGTATTCTGCAACGCAGTGGAGGACAACCCTTTTATGGCAGGTGCATTTCATGGCCTGGGCGAGCCTGAGGCGGCAATTAATATCGGCATCAGCGGGCCGGGGGTGGTACTGAATGCGGTAAGAAACAACCCCCAGGCTGATTTTGGCTCTCTGGCCGAAATCATTAAACGCACGGCTTTCAAGATAACGAGGATGGGAGAACTGGCGGGAAGGGAAGCAGCCAGGAGGCTCCAAGTACCGTTCGGCATCGTCGATTTGTCTCTGGCTCCCACGCCGGCGCTTGGAGACAGTGTGGCCGATATTATTGAAGCTATGGGCATAGAGAAAACAGGCGGACACGGAAGTACCGCCGCCTTGGCCCTGCTTAACGATGCGGTAAAAAAGGGCGGGGCGATGGCTTCTTCTTATGTCGGCGGTTTAAGCGGCGCTTTTATTCCAGTGAGTGAGGACGCAGGCATGGTCAGGGCGGTTGAAGACGGCAGCCTCGGCATAGACAAGCTGGAAGCCATGACCTGTGTTTGTTCCGTCGGTCTGGATATGATAGCCGTGCCCGGAGACACTACGGCTGAAACCCTGGCGGCCATAATTGCAGACGAAGCCGCTATCGGGATGGTTAACCGGAAAACAACCGCGGTCCGGATAATTCCTGTCCCGGGGGGCAGGGTGGGAGATAAGGTGGTGTTTGGCGGGCTTTTGGGAAGCGCGCCCATCATGCCGGTCAGCAAATTTAAGGCTGACGCTTTTATCAGGCGAGGCGGCAGGATACCGGCTCCCATCACCGCGCTGAACAATTAATTACGAGGCAAAAAGAAAAAAAGGTAAAACGGAATTATTGTTGAATAATAATATAGGTCTTGTTAACTATTAAGTTGGTGAGGGAAGCTGTATGTCCCTGCGGTGTTTGATGACAAAAAGGATTGGCTTGACCGTGGCGTTTTCACTGGCGGCCATTCTGGCGGTAGGATTTTTTTTGTTTGGGTTTGAAGAAAGGCCAGAGAGTATATACATGATTTTATCAATTGCTGCTACCGGCGTTCTGATGGGAGCTGTCGTCATTTACAGCCTGGATAAAACGTTTTTGCAGCCCATAGCCCAACTGAAGGAAGGTGTGGAGTTCCTCAGAACGAAAGGGGGACCGGACGGCTGTCTTAATGTTACAGGGAAATATGAGCTTGAAGAGCTGGGGCGCTCGATCAACTGCCTGCTGGAAGAACTGGCAGACGCCCAGCAGGAATTAAAGAAAAGCGAGAAACGCTACAGGTATTTGAGTTTTAAAGACCCCTTGACCGGTTTATACAACAGGGCGTTTTTCGATTATGAAATGAAGCGCATCAATAAAAATCTCGAGCAGTATCTTCCTTTGAGCATCATTTCTGTTGATATAGACGGACATAAGATTGTGAACGACACCTTTGGCCACACGGAAGGAGACCGCCAGATCAAATATGTGGCTGATATTCTCGCCAATTCCATCAGGAGAGGAGACACCCTGTCACGCATCGGCGGAGACGAGTTCTGCATCATTCTTCCCAACGTTTCTCAGAAGGTGGCAAACCAGAGGAGAGAAAATATTCACAAGGCCGTTGAAAGTCACAACAGTGGGAATCCCTTTATACCACTGAGCATATCCGTGGGTGTGGCTACATTGAACAGCAAAGGAAAGCGCGGAAGCGTGTATGACCTTTATCACCTGGCGGATGACGACATGTATTACCATAAATACAGCAAAACAGAAAGCGTTAAAAACAGGGTTATTGAACTGCTGCTTTCAGCTTTGTCGGAAAAGGATTATGCATCGCACGGCCATATTAAGAGAATGGTAAAAATGGCCGGGGAAATGGCCGACCGGCTGGGTCTTGACGAAAAAATGAAAAACGACCTTCTCCTGGTAGCCAGTATCCACGACCTGGGTAAGCTGGGTGTGCCCGATGAGATTTTGTTTAAAGCAGGTAAATTATCCCAGAACGAAATGTCAAAAGCGAAGAAGCATGTCAGGATCGGTTATAATATGGCCGTTAGGACCAATCAACTGGCGCATGTTGCCGAATACATTCTGCATCATCATGAGTGGTGGGACGGCAGCGGTTATCCCTCAAAAATGAAAGGCAGTGAAATACCGTTAATCTGCAGGATTCTATCCGTCATTGATGCATATGATATTATGACAATACCGCTTCCCTACCGTCCTGCCAAAAGCAAGGAGGAGGCCGTCGAAGAATTGAAGAAATGCGCCGGGACCCAATTTGAACCGGCAGTCGTGGAAAAATTTATTGAAATGATCGAGGAGGGAAATATTTAAAAATAAGCAGTAGTTGATAGGGTATAATATAGCTTGAACGCGAAATTATGGAGCACGCAAGATGGGCGATTTGGAAAACAGGATCAGGCAGCTGGCTGAAGCCATGGAGAAAATGAAGATGGCCGAGTACATGGAATACCTCAACAACACGAAGAGGATGCTGGCGATTAATTTTATTGCCGGGCTCGCCCGTGGACTGGGGATGGCAGTAGGCTTTACCATTCTGGGGGCTTTTGTTGTTTATTTTTTACAGAAGCTGGTTCTTCTTAACCTGCCGGTTATCGGAGATTTTATTGCCAATATCGTCAAACTGGTTACATACAGCTTGGAAAAATAGCCTAAAAGACCTTGGAGCGGGAAAATGACATTCTGGATTACGGTGCTGTTAATTATTCTTCTTGACAGGACAACAAAATATCTGATCGGCGCGCATATGAAGCTGGCCGAGAGTATTCCCATCATTAACGGGTTCTTTCATCTTACTTATGTGAAAAATCCCGGCGCAGCTTTCGGAATGCTGGCTGATAAAAGGTGGCTGTTTATTGTTATCACGCTGGTAATGCTGGGGATAATTGTTTACACTGCGCGGAACAGCTCCGGTAAGAATACCTGGTTTGCGGTTGCCCTGGGCATGGTGGCGGGAGGTGCGTTCGGAAACCTTGTGGACCGTGTCAAAGGGGGGCTTGTTATCGACTTCATTGATTTTCGCGGAATTTGGCCGTATATTTTTAATATCGCCGATTCAGCCATTGTGGTCGGGGTTATTCTTTTGGCCTGGCAAGTACTAAAGCCAGACAGGCGCAGGTGTTGAAAATGGAACGGCTTGTTTTTTCCGTCGCCCAGGAAAACAAGGGAATGCGGCTGGATGTGTTTCTCAAAGAAAAGATGGGGAATTTAAGCCGTACCCAGGTTCAGCGTTTGATTGCAGAAAACAAGGTTATAGTAAACGGCAAACCCGAGAAAGCTAACTACAGGATAAACCTGAAAGACGAAATACGATGTGAAATCCAAGCACCTCAGCCGCTTCTGGCAGTACCTGAACCGATTGCTCTGGATATTGTCTATGAGGACCCGGATTTAATTGTGGTTAACAAGCCGCAGGGGATGGTCGTCCACCCGGCCAGCGGTAGGTTTAGCGGGACGCTGGTCAATGCTTTGCTGTATCACTGCCGCGACCTTTCCGGAATTAACGGTGTCCTGCGTCCGGGGATAGTGCACCGGCTAGACAAGGACACCTCGGGGCTTTTGCTGGTGGCCAAAAATGATGAGGCACACCATAACCTGGCCAGGCAGTTGAAAGAGCATACGGTAAAAAGGATATACATTGCCCTGGTTCACGGCAAGATCGCGGAACCGGGCGGGATCATCGAGGCCCCGATCGGGCGCGACCTTAAAGATAGGAAAAAAATGGCTGTAGTCTTGAAAAACAGCAAGGCGGCCTGCACAGAATACATCGTGCTTGAGCGTCTGGAAGGCTATACCCTGGTGGAATGTCGGCTGAAAACAGGACGAACCCACCAGATCAGGGTACATATGGCCTATATTCATCACCCGGTTGCAGGTGACCCTAAATATGGACCGAAAAAAACGTTGCCAGGGCTGACAGGGCAGGCACTGCATGCCGGGACCATCGGTTTTTTCCACCCGCGAACCGAGGAATGGCTTGAGTTTTCATGCCCTCCTCCGCCGGGACTCGTTAAGGTTCTCGAAAAACTGGGCAGCAAGTACCTGTTCGTTAAGGAAAGGGGATAGTGGTTGTGTACAGGGAAAAAGCCAAAATATTGGACAGGGACGGAATCAGGCGTTCTTTAAACAGGATTGCTCACGAGATTGTTGAAAAGACGAAGAATGTGAATGACCTTATCCTGGTAGGAATACGACGCCGCGGCGTTCCCCTGGCCGAGCGCCTGTCGGGGTTTATATGGGAAATCGAAGGCGTGAAGGTCAGAGTAGGAAAGCTTGATATTACTCTTTACAGGGATGACCTGACAGCCCTGAGCGATTACCCTATTGTTCACGGCACGGATATTCCCTATGATATTAAAGGAAAAAAGATTATCCTGGTTGACGATGTCCTCTATACCGGCAGGACAGTCAGAGCGGCCATGGAGGGCATTATTGACCTTGGCCGGCCTCAGCTTATCCAGCTTGCCGTCTTGATCGACAGGGGTCACAGGGAACTGCCTATACGGGCCGATTATATAGGGAAAAATGTTCCCACTTCGAAAAAGGAGATGGTGCGGGTCAACCTGCAGGAGGTGGATGGAGAAGACAGTGTCCTGATCATGGAATACCAGGAAATTTGAACTAAAGAGCGCGTGAACTGTCCAAGATTGCTTTTATTTTTTCTTCGGTCGCAGTGACGTGAACGGTTCGCTGGTTTTCATAATGAACCATGCCCGGCCGGGCGCCTTTTCTTTTCCAAACATGTTTTTTGGGAGTGTAGTCAACAGGCACATTGGCTGACAGCCGGCCCCTGGAATGGTAAGCCGCCAGCAGGGCGGCCTTTTCCAGCACTCCAGCGGGGAGTTCCCTACCGGCCGGATTTCGTACCAGCACATGCGAGCCCGGGATGTTTTTGGTATGCAGCCAGATGTCTTCGGGTCTAGCTATTTTTGTTACCAGGAAGTCGTTTTGCTTGTTGTTTTTACCCAGGTAAACTTCCCAACCATCAATCACGAGCTTTTGCGGGAGACTGGCGGCAGGAGCCGCGTGTTTTGTTTTTCCCGCCCTGCCTGGAGAAGTCTTGATGTAACCTGCTTCCTGCATTTCCGTTTTTATTTCCTCCAGTTCGTGTAAGTCTGCTGCATTCTCCAGGGCGGCGGCGAGGCTGGCCAGGTATTCGAGTTCTGAACTGGTTTCCTCGTATTGATGGCCAGCCTGTCGCGCGGCGTTTTGGGCCTTCCGGTATTTCTGGAAATAGAGCTGGGCGTTATCCATGATGGAAAGGTCTTCATCCAGGGGTATTTTGACTGTACTGCCGCCGGGATCGTGGTAGTTGACGACTTCGGCTTCCTTCCCGGGACGAAGGGTGTGAAGGTGAGCGATAAGGAGTTCTCCCCACAACTGGTAGTTCCCGCATTCTTCTGCCTCTCTGATTGTTCCGAGTAGAAGGCCGGCCTTTTTCTCGCAGCGCAAGGTCTCTTTTTTTATGACCTGGAAGAGGTCGTTTTTTTTCTGGTTGAAAAGAGCGACGGTTTTTTTGGAATGGAAATAACAATCTGCGGCTTCACTGATGCTGGGAAACTCGCGGCGCCATTCCTTGGGGTACTGGGTCATGGAGATGGCGGAAAAAGCGAGAGGCGTTTGATCCCGGATTACGACTTCAGGTGAAAAGGAGCCATTTTTAATATCGCACGTCACCTGGGAAAAAGAGCGCCATAACCTGCTTAGCTCGTACTCCCCGCAGTATTCAAGGGGAGTGCTGTCTTCCAGGCCGCTGCGAAAAACAATCTCCGAAACGGTCTGGGGGCCAAAGCCGCTGAAAGCGGCCAGAAGTATTTTGTTCAAATTCTGGGTCAGGGGGAAGGAGAGCAGCTTCCTGTAAAAGGAATCCTGGTCAACATCCCAGGGAAGGGTTTTTTCCTGTGGAGGCGGAGGCTGGTAGGGAAGACCTGGCAGGACCTGGCGGTAGCGGCTCATATTTGCGGTCACCCTGTGGATGGCGTCTATTATTACGTCCCGGCCGGGATCCACCAGGATTATGTTGCTGTACTTCCCCATTACTTCGATGATCAGGGTGCGTTTTGCGGTTTCGCCGAGTTCATCAACAACCTCGCAGGTTATTTCCATAACCCGTTCAAGTCCTTGCTGTAAACAGGACAGCACTTTGCCGCCTTCCAGGTGCTTGCGAAGGAGCATGCAGAAAAGAGGAGGTTCTAAGGGATTGTTTACGGGATGGGAAGTGAAATAAATCCCGGCTTCCTGGGCTGCGGAGGAGAGCAAAAGCCTGTGTGTGCAGCCCGGCTTTTTAAGCAAAAGCAGTATTTCATTCCTGGCAGGCTGGTAAATCTTATCGATGCGCGCGCCTTTCAGGTTCCTGTTCAGTTCAAGGGAGACCGCTCTCATAACGGTTCCGTCATACGACATCTTTCCACCTCGCCATCTGGTTTTGCTTTAATAAGTATATCCCATCTCATGTTTTTTGTGCCAGTAGTAAAAGGTTATTATTAACGGCCGAAAAGAATAAAAATGAAGGGTGGGTAATTGATTTTTGCGAGGTGGGAATTGATGAAGAAAGAGTGGCATGCGATGACTGCACGAGAAGTGCTGGAAGATTTTATGGTTGAAGCCCAAAAAGGCTTGTCTGCAGGAGAATCGATGCGCCGCCTTAAACTTGTTGGCCCAAACCGGTTAAAAGAACAAAAAAAAGTGTCTCCTGTGTTCATTTTTTTTTCACAGTTCACTGATTTTATGGTGCTGGTCCTGATGGCTGCCAGCGTTGTTTCTGGATTTCTCGGTGAGTATGCCGATTCATTTACCATTTTGTTCATAATTGTCTTGAATGCAGTTTTGGGTTTTATACAGGAGTACCGGGCTGAAAAGTCACTGGATGCCCTGAAAAAGATGACCGCGCCTGAGGCCAGGTTGATCAGAGAGGGCCGGGTATTGAGGGTGCCGGCTGAAGAGGTTGTCCCCGGAGACATTGTGGTGCTGGAAACGGGAGACCTTATTCCGGCTGATCTAAGAATTATTGAAGCAAACCAGCTTGAGGTAAACGAGGCTACGCTGACAGGCGAGTCTTTGCCGGCAAGAAAACGTCCCCAGGAGACTTTTGCTGTATCAACGACACTGGCCGATAGAAAAAACATGGGCTACATGGGAACGGTCGTCACCAGGGGCAGGGGAACGGGGGTGGTTGTAGGAACAGGAATGGCAACGGAAATGGGCCAGATTGCCGGGTATATCCAGCAGGTCCAAGATGAGGATACACCGCTGCAGAAAAGGCTAGCCCATCTCGGACGCTGGCTGGTCATGGCCTGCCTGGCGGTAGTTGCCTTGGTGGTCGCGGCTGGAATAATGCGCGGTGAACCTGCCTACGGGATGTTTCTTACCGGGGTTAGCCTGGCTGTAGCCGCCATTCCTGAGGGGCTTCCCGCCATTGTTACTGTAACTCTGGCTGCCGGGGTGCAAAAAATGGTAAAAAGGCAGGCTATCGTTAGGGAACTTCATGCGGTGGAAACTCTCGGCTGTGCAACGGTAATCTGTTCTGACAAGACCGGAACACTCACCAAGAATGAAATGACAGTGCGCAGGATTTACTTGGCCGGAACAACGGTGCAGGTCACAGGTGAAGGTTATGACCCGCATGGCCGGCTAACCTGTTCAGGCGACGAGTCATGGACGGAAAAGAATAAGGGCGGAATTGATCAAGCGATGAAAATTGCGGCCTTGTGCAATAATGCTTCTCTCCGGAAGAATAATATAACCATTAAGGGGCTTTTCAGGAACGGCGACCGGCAAGCATGGAAGGTGGAAGGAGACCCGACCGAAGGGGCCCTGCTGGTTGCTGCCGCAAAGGCCGGCTTGTGGCGTGAAACGCTGGAAAGAAAAGAGAACAGGGTCAGGGAAATACCCTTTGATTCCGAAAGAAAACGGATGAGCGTCGTTTACGAAACGAAGGGCAGCGGGAAAAGATATGTTTACTGCAAGGGAGCGCCGGATGTACTCCTGGATCTTTGCAGGTGGGTCTGGTGGAATAATGAAATCGTTCCATTAAAACCAGAACTAAAAAAGGCGGTCCTGCAGGCCGACGAGGAAATGGCTGGCGAAGCCATGCGCGTGCTGGGACTGGCCTTTCGAGAAATTCCGGCAGGTTTCAACCTGGAAGACGAATCCGGTATAGAAACCGATCTGGTGTTTGTTGCTCTCGCCGGGATGATTGACCCGCCGAAAGCAACCGCCCGGGAGGCCGTGGGAATATGCAGGGCGGCGGGGATAAAGACGGTCATGATTACCGGAGACCATAAAAGGACGGCGGAGGCCATAGCTAAAGAGGTGAGGATTATAACCGGCCCAGGCCAGCTTGTTCTGACCGGGCCAGAACTTGACGGTTTGAGCGATTACCAGTTGGGGAACATTATCAACCAGGTGGCGGTTTTTGCGCGTGTTTCTCCCAAACATAAAATCAGGATCGTGAGGGCCCTCAAAAACGCAGGGCACATTGTGGCCATGACTGGAGACGGCGTAAATGACGCTCCGGCGGTAAAGGAGGCCGACATCGGCGTGAGCATGGGAATCGCGGGAACTGACGTTACCAGGGAAGCTTCGTCGCTGGTCCTGGGGAATGACGATTTCGCCACTATTGTGGCTGCCGTCGAAGAAGGCCGGATCATTTACGACAATATCAGGAAATTTATACGTTATCTTCTCTCCTGCAATGCGGGGGAGATCATGACCATGTTCGCCGCTACCCTGCTGGGCTTGCCCCTGCCGCTGATACCGATTCAGATCCTGTGGATGAACCTGGTCACCGACGGGCTGCCGGCCATGGCCCTAGGCTTTGATCCCGGCGACCCGGACATCATGAATCGTCGCCCCCGGTCCCCGCGAGAAAACATTTTTGCTCATGGATTGAGCAGGAGAATAATCGTGAGAGGGTTTATTATCACCGCGGCCGTATTGTTTGTATATATCACTGGATTTTTTGCCGGTGGAAAAAATTTAGAACTGGCCAGGACAATGGCTTTTACCACACTAGTGTTTGTGCAGCTGCTTTATGTATTCGACTGCAGGTCGGAGCGCTATTCCATTTTTGACCTTGGTTTTCTAAGCAATCCATACCTTGTGGGAGCCGTAACCTGCTCAATCATCATGCAGCTGGCGGTCATATATGTCCCGGCTTTCCAGGGACTTTTCGGGACTGTCCCGCTGGAATTATGGCCTTGGGGTTTAATCATCAGCCTGTCGATAGGAACTACCCTCTTGCAGGGATTGTACCGTACTGTTAAAATCAGGAGAAAGAGAAGAATTATTTCCTTGAGAGCATAGGAGGTTTTCGAAGGATGAAATTTCGCAAAGTTCACGGGCTGGGCAACGATTTTATTGTTATCGACGGTATTAAGGAAAACCTCCCGAACGATTTATCCAAAGCTGCCTGGAGAATGTGCGACAGGCATTTTGGTATTGGGGCTGACGGCCTTGTGGTTATACTGCCTTCCAACCGCGCAGACATCAGGATGCGGATCATCAATTCTGACGGGAGCGAAGCGGAGATGTGCGGCAATGCCATCCGCTGTTTCGCCAAACTGGTTTATGAACTTGGTTATGTGGTGAAGGATGAGTTTTCTGTGGAAACCCTGGCCGGCCTGATGGTCCCCCGCCTTGTCCTGGAAGGGAGAGCAGTAAAGGGGGTAACCGTAGACATGGGAGAACCTGCGCTGGAAAAGAGCGCCGTTCCCATGCTGGGACCGGAGGGACAGGCCATCGACGAACCCCTGGAGGTGCTGGACACAACGTACAGGGTAACCTGCCTCTTGATGGGTGTCCCGCACTGCGTGATTTTTGCAGACGATGTAGAAAAAGTTGACCTGTACCGGTACGGCCCGGCGATAGAAAAACATCCAGTATTTCCCAGGAAAACAAATGTCCATTTCGTTGAAGTGATCAGCGACCACGAGTTGAAAATGAGGATCTGGGAAAGAGGGGCCGGACCCACCCTGGCTTGCGGGACCGGGGCCTGCGGCGTGCTGGTTGCGGCGGTGCTGAATAAAAAGACCGGCAGAAAGGCCAGGATCCAACTGCCGGGAGGATTTCTTGACGTGGAGTGGGCCAAAAACAATCATGTCTACATGACCGGTCCGGCCATGGAGGTTTTCCGGGGCGAAATATCAGATACGAGCCTGATTGAATCTTAATCGGATGAAGAAAGGATGATTGGTTTATGGAAGCGACAAGGATTAAAAAACTGCCACCTTATCTGTTCGCGCGCATTGAGAAGAAGATCGAGGAAGCCAGGGAAAAGGGGATTGACATTGTCAGCTTCGGTATTGGAGACCCCGACCAGCCTACTCCCCAGTACATCATCGACGAACTGTGCAAGGAAGCGCAAAACCCCGCCAACCACCAGTACCCGTCTTCGGTGGGACTGCTTTCTTTCCGTCAGGCGGTTAGCGAGTATTATAAAAAGACGCACGGTGTGGACTTGGACCCTAAAAAAGAAGTGGTAACCCTGATCGGCTCGAAAGAAGGGATAGGACACATCAATTTCTGTTATGTGGACCCTGGCGACATCAACCTAATTCCTGATCCGGGTTATCCCGTTTACGGGATAGGCACACTGCTGGCAGGCGGTGAAGGTTATCCCATGCCGCTTTTGAAAGAGAACGGTTTTCTGCCGGACCTGGACAGCATTCCCGCAGATGTGGCCAGGAAAGCCAAGCTGATGTTTATCAATTATCCCAATAACCCTACCGGCGCCGTGGCCGGGAAGGATTTCTTTTCCAAAGTGGTGGAGTTTGCAAAAAAATACGAGATAATCGTTTGTCATGATGCCGCCTATGTGGAACTCGCTTACGGCGATTACGAGCCGGTAAGCTTCCTTGAAGTTCCCGGGGCCAAGGATGTGGGGATTGAGTTCGGGTCACTTTCCAAACCGTTCAACATGACGGGCTGGCGCATAGGATGGGCTGCCGGCCGGACCGACGTTGTGGAATCGCTCGGCCGCCTCAAGTCAAACCTGGACTCCGGGCAATTCCAGGCCATCCAGTACGCGGCAATAAAAGGGCTGACCGGGCCGAAGGACGGGGTTGAAAAATTGCGCGGTTTATACAAAAGGAGATTGGACCTGGTTGTAGAAGGTTTAAACAAGATGGGTTGGAACTTGCCAAAACCCAAAGCCACCTTTTATTTGTGGGCTCCCGTTCCCCGGGGATTCACTTCGGCCTCTTTTGCCGAGTACGTGCTGGACAAAGCGGGAGTGATTGTTACGCCAGGCAACGGCTACGGCCAGTACGGCGAAGGATATTTCCGCATTTCCGTCACTATTTCCGACGAGCGGATCAAGGAGGGACTGGCTCGCCTGGAAAAACACCTGGGCAAAGTGGAGTTTTAAGGTTATGACTGTCATAATTATTAAAGAAATTGTGGAGGTAAAAATTGATTAAAAGCATGACGGGATTCGGCAGGGGGGAAAACACGGGTCTCCACAAGCAGGTGACGGTGGAAATAAAATCGGTGAACCACCGCTACAACGAGGTCCTGGTTAAACTGCCGCGCCAGTATACACTGCTGGAAGAAAATGTGCGCCGGGAAGTGCTAAAAAATGTTTCGCGCGGCAGGGTTGAAGTAAAATTGAATCTGGAAAACGCGGGCGGCGACAAAATCAAGGTTGAAGTTGACAAAGAATTAGCCTTGGCGTATTATAAAGCATTGAAGGAATTGGCAACAATTGTCGATATGCCTTTGAACTTGAGGCCGGTTGAAATCGCCCAGATGCCGGATGTTATGAAAGTGGAGGAAACCGAAGAAAATCTTGATGAAATCTGGCGGGACGTAAAACCTGCCCTTGAACAGGCTCTCCTTGTTTTGCTGGAGATGAGAAAAAAAGAGGGGGAAAAACTGGAAGCCGATTTTAAAGCCCGTATAGATTACTTACATGAACTGCATAACAAGATTGAAGATAGAAGCCCTTTCGTGGTAAGCCAGTACCGGGATAAACTGCACAGCCGGCTAAAAGAAATAATTAACAGCGGCCAAGTTGACGAAAACCGTGTCGAGCTTGAGATTGCGCTCTTTGCGGACAGAAGCAGCATAGACGAAGAACTTACCAGATTAAAAAGCCATTTTAATCAGTTTATAGAAGCTTTAGAAGAAGACAGCCCGGTAGGCCGCAAGCTGGATTTTTTGATCCAGGAAATGCACAGGGAAGTCAACACCATCGGTTCAAAAGCCAGTGACATGGAAATAACCCGGCACGTGGTGGAAATGAAGTGCGAGCTGGAAAAGCTGCGTGAACAGGTACAAAACATTGAATAAACGGGCCAGGAGGTTTATATGTCTATTAAATTGATAAATATCGGCTTCGGGAACATAGTTTCGGCCAACCGCATCATTGCCATTGTCAGTCCGGAATCGGCACCGATCAAGAGGATAATTCAGGAAGCCCGCGACAGGGGAATGCTGATTGATGCCACATATGGAAGGCGGACGCGGGCAGTAGTTATTATGGACAGCGATCACGTTGTTTTGTCTGCTGTCCAGCCGGAGACTGTTGCTAACAGGCTGGGAACCAAAGAGTCGCTGCCAGTAGAAGATCCTCTTATGTAATGGAGAAAAAGCATGTGCAACCTCGCTGACAATCGTGGTTCCAGGGGTAACCTGATAGTTCTTTCCGGCCCTTCCGGGGTTGGCAAAGGGACTATCTGCCGTGAGCTTTTAAAAAAGTGCCCCGACCTGACCTATTCCGTTTCTGCTACCACCAGGAAGATGCGTCCAGGTGAAACTGACGGTAGAGAGTATTTCTTTTACAATGTGGATGAGTTTCTTCACCTGGTTAAAAAAGGCGCTTTCTTGGAATGGGCCAGGGTATATGACAATTACTACGGCACTCCCCGGGAGTTTGTTGAAAAAATAACGGGGGAAGGCAAGGACTGCATTTTAGAAATAGATGTCCAGGGAGCCCTGCAGGTGAAAAGAGAAAAGCCGGAAGGAGTGTTCATCTTTATTGCGCCGCCTTCTAAGGAAGAACTTGTTCGCAGGATTACCGGGCGAGGGACCGAAGACAAGGTAGAAATTAAAAAGAGACTGGATCAAGCGGACGGGGAGATGGCCCATCTGGCGGAATACGATTACTTGGTAGTAAACGATGAAGTATCTCTGGCCGTTGCCAGGATACAATGCATTATTACGGCCGAAAGATGCCGGGTACATAAAAAAAGCAGGTAAATATTACGGGAGGTGTCTATGTGCGCCAGCCTTCAATAGATGAGTTAATGAAAAAAGTCGATTCCAAGTACGCTTTGGTGGTGGCAGCGGCCAAAAGGGCACGCATGTTGACGGAGGGAGCCAATCCCCTGGTGGAAAAAGGGAATAATGAATCATTAAAGCCGGTCAGCGTGGCCCTGGAAGAAATAGCTGGCGGAAAAGTGCTTTTCGAGTCCACCAAGAGCGGCATAAAATAAACAAATGATGGTAGATACAGCGTGGAGCGGCGGCTGGAAAGGGGGAACGGCTTTGTTCAAGGGGAAAAACATTGTTGTCGGCGTAACGGGCAGCATAGCCGCTTATAAAAGCGCGGAACTGGTCAGCTTGCTGAAAAAGAAAGAAGCCCGGGTATATTGCGTGATGACGCAAGCTGCCCGGGAGTTTATTACTCCTCTTACCCTGCGCACTCTTTCGCAAAACCCCGTCTTTACCGGGATGTTCGATGAACCACGGTTGTGGAAGGTGGAACATGTAGGGCTTGCCGACAGCGCGGACCTGGTGATGGTTGTTCCTGCCACCGCAAATATAATCGGCAAGTTGTGTCACGGGATTGCGGACGACCTGCTCACCACCGTAATTATGGCTGCAAAGGCCCCGGTCCTGCTGGCGCCTGCCATGAACGTCAATATGTATATGAACCCAATTGTTATTGAAAATATAAAAAAATTGAAAGAATTTGGCTACCATTTCGTAGAGCCTGAAGAGGGAGAACTGGCCTGCGGCTACCAGGGCAAAGGGCGCCTGGCTGATCTGGAGACAATTCTGGAACGGGCTGAAGAACTCCTGGTGAAAGAAAGGCCGCTTTGCGGGAAGAAGGTACTGGTAACTGCTGGTCCCACCCGCGAACCACTGGATCCGGTCAGGTTTTTAACCAATCACAGTACGGGGAAAATGGGTTACGCCATCGCCAGGCAGGGGCGCCTGCTTGGCGCTGATGTGACCCTGGTCAGCGGGCCTTCCGCACTCAGGCCGTTTTCAGGCGTCAAGTTAATAAAAGTAGAAACGGCCCAGGAAATGAAGGACGCAGTAATCAGCGAGTACGAAAACAGCGACATAATTATAAAAGCCGCTGCTGTCGGCGATTTCAGGCCAAAAACAAGATCCGTTGAAAAAATAAAGAAACAATCAGCCGGTGGGCTCTGCTTGGAATTGGAAAATAACCCGGACATATTAGCAGAACTGGGACAAAGGAAAGGCTCCAGGATCCTGGTCGGGTTTGCTGCAGAAACCACCGGAGTCATAAAAAACGCGGCTGAAAAAATAGCTAAAAAAAACCTGGACTTTATCGTTGCCAACGACATTACCAAGCCTGGCGCCGGCTTTGCTGGGGATACGAACCAGGTAACCCTTATTTTCGCTGATGGCAGGGAGAAAAAACTCCCCCTGATGGAAAAAGACAGCGTGGCCAGGGAAATTCTAGAAGAGGCAACCAGGATTTTAAAAGAAAGGGAGTGTATGTTGAATTGAGCAAAAGACTTTATACATCGGAGTCGGTTACGGAAGGACACCCGGATAAGATAGCGGACCAGATTTCGGACGGCATCCTGGATGCGCTTTTAACGGAAGACCCCATGTCCAGGGTTGCCTGCGAAACGTCGGTAACAACGGGATTGGTGCTTGTTTTCGGAGAAATAACCACAAGCTGTTATGTGGACATTCCCAAAATCGTTAGACAGATTGTAAAGGACATCGGTTATACAAGGGCGAAATACGGTTTCGACGGGGACACATGCGCCGTGCTTACGGCTATCGACGAGCAGTCGCCGGATATTGCCCTTGGTGTGGACAGGTCGCTGGAAGCCAAAACGGGGATAGATGCAGAAGACGAGGAATTTGAAGCTATCGGCGCGGGCGACCAGGGCATGATGTACGGTTATGCGACGAACGAAACGCCAGAATACATGCCTATGACCATCTCCCTGGCCCATAAGATTACCCGGCGGCTGGCCGAGGCGAGAAAAAAAGGAATTATTCCCTACCTCAGGCCGGACGGGAAGTCCCAGGTGACCGTGGAATACGAAAACGGAAAGCCGGTGAGGGTGGATACAATCGTTGTTTCTACGCAGCACAGCCCAAGCGTGGAAACCCAAAACATCAGGGACGATATTATTGAAGAAATTATCATCCCGATTGTTCCTGCCGAAATGATCGACAGGAAAACGCGCTACCTGATAAACCCCACCGGCAGGTTTGTAGTTGGCGGTCCACTCGGCGATGCCGGTCTAACCGGGCGTAAAATCATAGTTGATACTTACGGGGGAATGGCCCGGCACGGCGGAGGGGCTTTCTCCGGCAAGGACCCGACAAAAGTTGACCGTTCCGCCGCGTATGCAGTAAGACACGTGGCCAAAAACATTGTGGCGGCGGGGCTTGCCGAAAAGTGCGAAATACAGGTGGCTTATGCCATTGGAGTGGCCCGTCCTGTCAGCATTATGGTGGATACTTTCGGCACCGGGAAATTTGATGACGAAGAAATAGTAAGGGCCGTACGGGAACTGTTCGACCTGCGGCCGGCGGCGATTATCAAAAACCTCGATCTTCGCAGGCCAATATACAAGCAGGTAGCGGCTTACGGGCATTTCGGACGCACTGACCTTGACCTGCCCTGGGAAAGACTGGACAAAGTGGGAGAATTGAAAAAATACTTTAAACTATAAGGAAACTAACCCTGCCGGGAACATTCAGTTCCCGGTTAATTAATGAGAAAAAACCATTTAATGCTTGCGCGGGGTGAAGGATGTTTGCAGATGTATTAATCCTGCAGCCGAAGAGCGGTCAGGACCAGGTGCTGACATACCATGTGCCGGAACACACGGCCGGAGTTGAGGGCGGCCGCCTGGTCGTCGTGCCCTTAAAGCAGCATAAAAAAAGAGGACTTGTCCTCAGGGTGTTCGACGAGAGACCGGCTGTCAGAGCGAATATTAAACCGGTGGAAAGCGTCCTGGACGAGTGGATGTCTCTAACGAGCACCGGTCTTGAGATAGCCATCTGGCTAAGCGAGTATTATGTGTGTTCACTTAATAAAGCCGTGTCTTTATTCCTTCCGCCGGCCATGAGGCAAAAGGAAAAGGAGATCGAGGTGTTTGTTGCCGGCAGCAGGGAACCGTTCGAACATTTGCTCCTGGGGAAAATGGAGGAGGATATTTTATCGCTTCTCAAAGAAGAGGGCGCGGCAACACGAGAAAGAATAAGCAGGTGTTTCGGTCCGGACGTGAAGCAGTCGCTGGAGTTCCTTTCGAAAAACAGGCTTATTGAACTGCAAAGAAAAATAATACCGCCAAAAACAGAAAAGAAAACCGGAAGAAATGGTCTCCCTGCGGAAAGAATGGACAGCCGCAGACCTGAGGTCTTGAATTGCGAACAGCAGCTTGTTTTCGATAAAATATATTCATCTATAATAAAACGTGAAACAAAAAAGTGGCTGCTGTTTGGGGTTGCCGGAAGCGGCAAGACGGAAATATATCTCAGGGTCATGGAAGAAATCTTAAAGCTTGGGCGGCAGGTTCTTTACCTTGTGCCAGAGATTGCCTTGACACCGCAGGTTGCTTCTCTCCTTCTGGGATCCTTCGGAGAGAAGGTGGCTGTTTTGCACAGCGGCATGTCTGGCGGCGAAAGATTTGACGAGTGGCTGCGGATCAGGAAGGGAGAGGCGAGGATTGTCCTGGGTCCACGCTCGGCTGTATTTTCTCCGTTCACCGACCTGGGATTGATCATTATTGATGAAGAACATGAAAACACCTATAAACAAAACGAACCGGACCCGCGTTATGATGCCAGGAAGGTGGCGCTTGAACTGGCCGATCGCTTCAGGGCACTCCTGGTAATGGGTTCCGCCACGCCCTCCTTGTTGTCATTTAAACTTGCCCTGCAAGGGAACTACGAATTGCTGCGCCTTCAGACGAGGGCAGCGTCCCGCCCCCTGCCGGAAGTAACAATAATTGATATGAAAAAAGATAGAAGAGAAGGAAACGGCGGAATTTTCAGCAGTTATCTTCAAGAGGCTTTGAAAAAGGTTGTTGCCCAGGGGGAGCAGGCTATTTTATTCATGAACAGGAGAGGGTTTCATACATTTCTTTTATGCCGCGAATGCGGGAAAACGATGAACTGCCCGCGCTGCTCGATTTCTTTAACTTACCACCGGTCAGGAAACAGCATATTGTGCCATTACTGCGGGTACAAAAGAGCTGTGCCCGTAAGGTGCCCTTTATGCGGGAGCCATTTCCTGAATTATTACGGTACAGGCACGGAAAGGGTGGCCCAGGAACTGGAAAGGTTTTTGCCGGGTATCAGGTATGCCCGGATGGATGCGGATACGACCAAGACCAAAGGCAGTCATACCAGGATTCTCAAGGAGTTCCAGCAAAAGAAAAGCCAGGTCCTGATCGGCACGCAAATGGTTGCCAAGGGCCTGGACTTTCCAGGCGTTACCCTGGTAGGGATCATCAACGCCGATGCGCTTTTGAACATACCGGATTACCAGGGCGCGGAAAGGGCTTACCAACTCATGGCCCAGGTTGCCGGGAGGGCGGGCCGCGGTAAAATAAAAGGAGAAGTGATCATACAGGCTTACAGCACAGAGAACTACGTGTACCCGGCAGTGGCGCGCCATGACTACGAAGCATTTTTCAAAAAGGAGATTGAAGACCGCCGGGTGTTGAAATACCCGCCGTTTTATCACCTGGTGAGGATACTTGTGAGCGGGACGGAAGAGAAAAAAGTCATGGAAAGGGTAGATTATTTATCAAAAATGCTTAAAATAAAAATAGGTACAAATGTTGAAGTTGATACCGAAATAATCGGACCGGCTCCTGCCCCGCTGTACCTTTTAAAAGGGCGCTGCCGGCATCATCTGCTGTTAAAAGGGAAACGGCTTGAAAGGCTGCAGGAACTGGCAGCCGCAGTTCGCGAAACAACCAAGAAATTGAGTCTGGAACCGCGGGTAATAATTGATGTTGAACCGCAAAACCTGCTTTAATTTTATTCGATGCCGCAGGGTGTAAAAGGAGGGCTCAGATGCCGGTTTACCAGATTATAAAAAAAGGCGACAGCATATTGAGGGAAAAGGCTAAAACCGTGCCCCAGGTCACAGCCAGCATCATTAAACTGCTGGACAACATGAAAGCCACGCTTGAAGCAGCGAACGGCGTTGGGCTGGCTGCGCCGCAAATAGGCGTTTCCAAGAGGGTAATTATCGTGGAGACCGAGGAAGAATACATTGAGCTGATAAATCCGGAAATCGTCATGAGCGAGGGGGAACAAACGGATATTGAGGGGTGCCTCAGCATTCCGGGTATTGTTGGTGAAGTGACCAGGGCTTTCCGGGTCAAGGTTAAAGGACTTGACCGCAGCGGAGAAAACGTGGAACTGGTCAGGGAAGGGCTTTTAGCCAGGGCATTGCAGCATGAGATCGACCACCTTGACGGCATTCTGTTCATTGACAGGGCCCAGAACCTCAGGCCGGTGGAATAGAGTGGTTTTGATGGCTGAAGAAACTAGAATCGTTTTTATGGGCACACCCGGTTTCGCCGTGCCTTCGCTCCAAGCGCTGCATGAAGCGGGTTACAACTTGGCGGGGGTAGTCACCCAGCCGGACCGGCCCAGCGGACGCGGGCAAAAAATAGTCTATTCCCCGGTCAAAGCAGAGGCGATAAAACTGGGGCTGAATGTTTACCAGCCGGCCAAACTGGGAGAGGAATGGTTTCGGGATGAGCTGGCTAGGATTAAGCCAGAAATCATTGTGGTGGCAGCTTTTGGCCGCATCTTGCCGCGTGAGCTGCTCGAACTGCCGGTCCTTGGTTGCATAAATGTTCACGCTTCGCTGCTGCCGGCCTACCGCGGGGCAGCGCCGATCAACTGGGCCATTATCAACGGGGAGCGGGAAACAGGGGTTACGACCATGCTGATGAACGAAGGTCTGGACAGGGGAGACATACTGTTGTCCGAAAAAGTGGTAATAACGCCGGACATGACCAGCGGAGAACTGCATGACCTGCTGGCCCGGGTTGGCGCGCAGCTTCTCGTAAAGACTTTGGCTCTATGGGTAAAGGGCGAGATACGGCCGCAAAAACAAAGAGAAGAAGAAGCCAGCTATGCGCCAATTTTAAAACCGGAGCACGAAAAAATTGACTGGTTCAAACCTGCCGGGCAGGTGCACAATCTGGTGCGGGGGCTGGAGCCGTGGCCCGGAGCCCATACAGGTTACCTGGGCGGTATTTTGAAGATAAGGGAAACGAAGGTTTGGGAAATAAGCGGTAGAGAAGCTCTCCCGGGAACTGTTTTGCATATCGTCAAGGGACAGGGTTTCGTAGTACAAGCAGGAGAAGGCTCCGTACTGGTTACCAGGGTACAGCCTGAAGGTAAAAAGGCGATGACCGCAAGCAGTTTTATCAACGGTTACCGTTTGCGGGAAGGGTTTTTATTCGAAAGCTGACAGCGTGGGGTTTGTTATGCGAAAACGTTTATTTATCGGGCTTCTGGTGATCAGCCTGTTTTTCCTGCTCTTACTTTTTGCAGGCGCCTGGTGGCTGGTTTCATACAGGGGTTTGGTAATCAATAAAATTATACTAACCTTTATTACCGCGGCAGTCGTTTTTCTTCTGTTCATGCTCGTAACCGGACTGGCGGCCATGGTCTGGAGTTTATGGCGGGCCAGGACAATTCCGCTGCTGCATAACATTATGCTCTCCGCGACAAACATGCTCTTTCCCCTGGCGATAGCGATAGGTAAAGGGCTGGGTTTAAGCGAGGACCGCGTCAAAAATTCTTTTATAAATGTATCCAACCACCTGGTCAGAGGGAGGGATTATGCCCGGCCGTTTAAAAACATAATAATCCTGGCTCCCCACTGCCTCCAGTGGGTATACTGTCCCCACAAAATTACCATCGATGTCCACAACTGCCGGGAGTGCGGCAGGTGCCCGGTTTCGACGCTGCTCAAGATTGCCAGGCGCTATGATGTCCAATTGCGGGTGGTGACCGGCGGCACTTTCGCCCGCAAGGTGGTAAGAGATGTTAAACCGGAGGCTATAGTAGCGATTGCCTGCGAGCGGGACCTGACCAGCGGAATCCAGGATATTGCCGGCCTGCCCGTGATAGGGATCGTGAACGAACGTCCTGAAGGGCCTTGCTTTAACACTAAAGTGGATTACGGTAAGGTGGAGGAAGCCATTCAATTTTTTCTCAAAGGAGGTTTAAGGTAAAATGTATTACAACCCGTTTTTTGATCCAAGCATGATCATTGTCATACCTGGGCTGATCCTGGCCATGTACGCCCAGGCCAAGGTCCAATCTACTTTTGCCCGCTACCTGCGGGTGGCTTCGGGCAGCGGAGTTACAGGCGCGGCAGTGGCCCGTTCAATCCTTGATTCCGAAGGGATCAGGCAGGTCGAGGTCGAAATGATCGAGGGAAACTTGACCGACCACTATGACCCGAGAACAAAAACGCTGCGGCTTTCACCGCAGGTCTATAGGGGCACTTCTTTGGCCTCCCTGGGCGTGGCTGCCCATGAAGCGGGGCACGCCATCCAGCATTACGCCGGTTACATCCCGCTCAATATCAGGAACAGCCTGGTGCCGATGGCCAATTTCGGTTCCACGCTGGCTTTTCCGCTGTTTTTCATCGGTTTGTTTTTCAGTTATACGATGGTGAAAATCGGGATATACCTGTTCGCCGCTGTTGTTCTTTTCCAGCTGGTAACCTTGCCGGTCGAGTTCAACGCTTCCCGGCGGGCGCTTGTCGCCCTGCAGGCCGGCGGGTACATCAGTACCTCGGAGGTAAAAGGGACCAAGGCCGTCTTGGATGCGGCGGCCTTGACGTACGTAGCCGCAGCCCTGATGGGCCTTTTGCAGTTGGTGAGGCTCCTGCTGATAGCAGGCATATTCGGGCGCAGGGACGAGTAGATGCCAAGGGAAGCGGCCTACCGCATCCTGACGGAAATAGAAAAGGGGGCTTACGCCAACCTGGCCCTTGACGATTATTTAGACAGGCATGAACTGTCTTCCTCGGACAGGGCGTTTGTTACCGAAATTGTTTACGGTACGGTAAGATACCAGTTGAAGATGGACTGGATAATCGACCAGCTGGTTAAAAAAACGGGCAAACTGGAAACAGGACCCCGCCTTTTGCTGCGCATGTCTTTTTATCAGCTGCTTTTTATGAAAAGGGTACCGCCTTTTGCCGTTACCAGCGAGGCAGTCAGGCTGGCGAAAAAGCTTTTTCATGCCGGGGTGGCAGGGCTGGTCAACGGAGTGCTCCGCAGTTACCTGCGCTGCCCCAAACAGGTGAAATGGCCGGACTGCGCCGCCGATCCGGCCCGGTTCCTGGCGGTGGTCCATTCCCACCCTCTCTGGATGGTGAAACGCTGGATTGCCCGTTACGGCTTTCAGGCCAGCCGGGAGATATGCGAGTTCAACAACAGGCCGGCCGATTTATGGATAAGGACTAATACGCTGAAGATAAGCCCTGAGCGCTTGGCCAGCCGGTTAAAAGAGGAAGGGTGCGTCGTGGAAAAGGGCAGCCGGGTGCCGGAAGCACTGCTTCTAAAGGAAGGTCCAAACATCGGTTCACTGCCCTCGTTCCAGGAGGGCCTGTTTACGGTACAGGACGAGAGTTCCATGCTTGTTTCCCATGTTCTCAGGCCCCAAGCGGGACAGGTCGTTCTCGACACCTGTGCCGGTCCCGGAGGGAAAAGCACTCACCTGGCCCAGTTAATGAAAAACAAGGGGCTGGTAGTGGCCTGCGACGTGCACGAACACAGGCTCAGACTGATCGAGGATAACGCAGCCCGCCTGGGGATCAAGATCATTGAAACGAGACTGCGGGATGCGGCCAGCGCAGGCTGGGAGCCTGACGAAAAATATGACCTGGTTCTGGTAGACGCGCCGTGCTCCGGTTTGGGCGTGTTAAGACGCAGGCCGGATTCACGCTGGCGAAAAAAAGAGGAGGATATTAAGGTTCTTGCCGACCTGCAGGCTCAAATCCTGGACAATGCCGTCCGGCTTGTCCGGCCCGGGGGAAGGATAGTGTACAGCACCTGCACTATTGAACCGGAGGAAAATGCGGGTGTCGTGGAGAGAATAAAGGGAATACACCGGGGAATAAGGAGCGTTGATTTGAACCCTCTCCTCCCGTACAGGCCTTCGGATGAACAAGAAAAAAGGGATAATGCCCTGGGTTTTCGCCAGTACCTGCCGTTTAAAGACGGTATGGAGGGGTTTTTTATTGCCGGGCTGGAAAAAGTTTATTGAGCAAGAATAAGTGGAGAAATTGAGAATGGAAGATTGTTTAAGGCAGGACATCAGGGGACTGTCACTCGATGAGATAAAAGAACTCCTGGCAGGCGCGGGAGAAAAGGAATACCGGGGCGAACAGGTCTTTCGCTGGGTGCAGAAAAAAGCTGTTGCGTGCTGGCAGGAAATGAGCAGCATCGGAGAGAAGACCAGGGCTTGGTTGGCTGAAAAGACTTACCTGCGGCCGCTGGAATTGAAGGAAGAACTGGTGAGCGAGGACGGCACACGCAAGTACTTGTGGAAGTTGGGAGATAATAAAACCATTGAATCCGTATTGTTATACCATGAAGGTGACGTTACAAAGGCCAGGCATACGATCTGCCTGTCAACGCAGGTCGGGTGTCCCATGGGTTGCTCGTTCTGTGCCACGGGGAAAATGGGTTTTTGGCGAAACTTGAGCGCAGGCGAAATAGTTTCGCAGGTCCTTGATACGACAAGGCTCAGGCGGAAGGAAACGCCGGCGTTTAAGGCAGGCAATATTGTTTACATGGGTATGGGCGAACCGCTTTTAAATTTGCCAGCGGTACTGAAAAGTATTAGAATACTAAATGATAAACAAGGGCAAAACATCGGCATCCGCCGCATAACCGTCTCAACCTGCGGGCTGGTACCCCAAATTGATGAGCTGGCCAGGCAAAATATTGACATTGTCCTGGCCGTGTCGCTGCATGCCCCGAATAACGAGCTGAGGAACAGGGTTATGCCGGTCAATAAGAAATACCCCTTGGAAATATTGATCCCTGCCTGCCGCCGTTATATCGAGAAGACCGGGCGACGGATCACCTTCGAATATGCTCTCATTAAGGGTTTTAACGACGACCAGGAACACGGAAGACAGCTGGCCCAACTTTTGCGAGGGCTGAAAGCCAATTTGAATATTATCCCTGTCAACACTGTCCCTGGCGCGAGTTTTTCTAGGCCAAAGCCTGAAAATACCAGGAGATTTGCCGAACTGCTGAGGAAAATGGGACTTGATGCCGTAGTCCGCGAGGAAAAAGGCGTGGACATAGCAGCGGCCTGTGGACAGCTGGCTGGAAGGAGCGAGGTGAGAGGGTTTGCTTTTTGATGCTTTGACCGATGTCGGCCTGATCAGGAAGGAAAATGAAGACAATTACCTGGTTTCTCCCGAAAGGGGTCTGTTTGCGGTTGCCGACGGAATGGGTGGGCATGTCGGCGGCCAGAAGGCCAGCAAGCTGGCTGTTCAAGTCCTGGACGAATTGATCAATAATGAGAGTGAAAAGGAAGCGCCTGCCCTGATGCAGTATGCTGTTAGCCGGGCAAACGAAATGATCCTAAAGTCAGGGGAAAATGAACAGGAATATTATGGAATGGGGACGACAGTTACCGCCGCGCTCTTCAGAGACGGATTAATCCACCTGGCCCATATCGGCGACAGCAGGGCCTACTTGTTCAGGGACAGCAGCCTTTCTCTATTGACTTGCGACCATTCGCTGGTTAATGAATTATTCCAGACCGGGAGCCTGACCTTTGAAGAAATGCAGAACCACCCACAGCGCAACATTCTAACCAGGGCTTTAGGCACGCAGAAAGTGGCCCAGGTCGATATTATGTCCTTACCGGCTCAGGAGAAAGACCTTCTTCTCCTTTGCACGGACGGGCTTTATTGTCACGTCTCCGACAGAGAAATCGAGGATATTTTAAAGCAGGACTGGTCTTTGAAGGAAAAAGTCCGCCGGATGGTGGCCCTGGCCCTGGAAAGAGGCGGCACGGACAATATTACGGTTGTGCTTGTCGCCAATGAAGGGTGATTAAGGATATTTTTGCTATTATATCTTTGCAAGGAAAGAGGTGAGAGCTGGTGATAGGTCGGCTTCTGGGAAACAGGTACGAAGTGCTTGAAAAAGTAGGCGGCGGTGGCATGTCGCTGGTTTACAGGGCTAAAGACGTTTATCTAAACAGGATTGTGGCTATCAAGGTCTTACGGGAACAGCTGACCAGCGACGAAGAATTCGTCGCCCGTTTCAGGAGAGAAGCCCAGGCTGTCGCCAGCCTTTCCCATGGAAACATTGTCAGCATTTACGATGTGGGACAGGATAACGGGGTTTATTACCTGGTTATGGAAATGGTGGAAGGGCGCAACCTCAAGGAAGCGATCCGGGAAAGAGGCCGGCTGCCCCTTAAAGAGGCTGTCGAGATAGCAAGGCAGATCTGCGATGCCCTGGAACACGCCCACAGCAGCAGGATCATTCACCGTGACATCAAGCCGCACAACATAATTCTCATGGAAAACGGCAGGGCAAAGGTCACAGATTTCGGAATCGCCAGGGCGGTCTCCACAGCAACCGTGACTCATACCGGCAGCATTATGGGCTCTGTTCATTACTTTTCACCGGAACAGGCCAGGGGGGAAATAGCTGACGAGAAGTCGGATATTTATTCCCTGGGAGTTGTGCTTTATGAAATGATGACGGGAAGGCTTCCCTTTGAAGGGGATTCACCAATCAGCATTGCCCTGAAAAAGATACACGGCGAACCAGAACCGCCGCGCAAGCTTAATCCGGAAATCGGAGAAGCCATGGAAAGAGTTATCCTGCGGGCAATGGCGAGTGAGCCTTTCCAGCGCTACCGGTCCGTAAACGAACTGAGGCAGGATCTGGTTTCGGCGCTCCTTTACAATAAAACAAGGGACGGGACAAAGGAGGAAGAAATGCCGGAAGACACGGTCACCATCCCCAAACTCGTCCGGAAAAAACAAAGGAGGGACGACCTGGCTGTTCCATTCAAAATATGGACGTGGGTTATGATTTCCCTGATGGTGATTGGTTTCATCCTGGGAATGTACCTTTCCGCAGCGGTGATGGCCCGTGGAGAGGTTGGGGTTCCTGATGTTGTGGAAATGAACATAACGGAAGCGGGCCAGGTTCTCAGCAAGGCCAATCTCAACCTTGTTCTGGTCAGGAGGGAGAATCACCCCCGTATACCCAAAGACCTGATCATCTCGCAGGTCCCAAAAGCCGAGCAGGTTGTTAAAAGGAACAGCAAGGTGGAAGTCGTTGTCAGCGACGGCCCCACCATGGTAAAAGTGCCCAATGTCCTTACCAGTTCGCTGCTTACTGCCGAGGTCACCCTGAACAACGAGGGACTGGAAGTTGGTGAAATTACCAGGGTCTATCACGAGCAGATACCTTCCAGCCAGGTTGTTAATCAGGAACCTGCTGCCGGCAAGGAAGTGGTGCAGGGGACGGCGGTTAACCTTATTGTCAGTAAAGGTGCGGAGCCTATCTGGGTAAAAATGCCGGCGCTGACCGGTTTGACTTTAAGCCAGGCCAAGTCGATTTTGCAGAATTATAACCTCATTATTGGAGTCGTCCAGCCAGAGACTAGTTATAAGTACGCCAAGGACGTTGTAATTCGTCAGGACCCGGGAGTGGACAGCGAAATCCTGCAGGGTTCCGTGGTAAACCTTGTCGTGAGCGCCGGGCCAGGCCCGGCGGGCGGGCAGTATTCGGTCAGCGTTACCCTGCCGCAAAGCGGAAGAGTGAAAATTGTGGTTGACGATGAAAAAAGCAGGCAGGTAGTTTACGAAAAATACCATTACAGCGGTGAAACGGTAAAGGAACTGGTAAACTATCAGGGTAAATGTTTTATAGAGGTTTATGTGGATAATAAACTGGTTGAGAGAAAAGAAGTGTGATCAAAAGAAGGGGAGAAAAGTTTGGGGTTGGAAGGGATAATAATCAAAGGGTACGGCGGCTTTTATTATGTCTGGGACGGGAACGATACATGGGAATGCTTGTTGCGCGGCAAGCACCGTCTCAAAAAACAATCCTTCCTGCCCGGAGACAGGGTAACCTATTCAGTCATCGATCCGCAACAGAAAAAAGCGGTAATCGAAAAAGCGTTACCACGTCGGAACGAACTTACCAGGCCTGCGGTGGCCAATGTGGAAGCAGCTGTCCTGGTGGCCTCATTCAAGGACCCTGAGCCTGACTTCTGGCTCCTGGACAGGCTGTTGATACTTGCCCAGGCCAGCTCCATCAATCCAGTGATTTGTTTTAACAAGGCAGACCTGGTAACGCCTGCCCACTGTAAGGAGATAAAAGAAAGGTATAAAAAAGCGGGTTTCCCGGTTCTAATCACCAGCAACAGGCATGGTTGGGGAATCGAGGAACTGGGAAAGGCCTTGGCCGGCAAGGTTTCAGTGTTAGCTGGCCCGTCAGGTGTAGGAAAGTCGAGCCTCTTGAACTCGCTTAATCCAGGACTGCGGCTGAAGACGGGAGAAATAAGCCTGAAGCTTGGTCGCGGCAAGCACACCACAAGGCATGTTGAGCTTATACCGGTTCCGGGCAGCGGTTTCGTTGCGGACACTCCAGGCTTCAGCCAGGTGCAGCTTCCCCAAAGCATGAAGAGAGAAGAACTGGTCGAGTATTACCCGGACTTTTTAGAATACAGGCCGCTGTGCAGGTTTAATACTTGCTGTCACTTGGAAGAACCGCAGTGTGCGGTGAAAGAGGCTGCGGAAAAAGGCCTGATCGATAAAAAACGCTACGAGCGATACAGGGTTTTCTTGGAAGAGGTTATCTCCGGAGAGAGGAGGCATTAGAGGATGGTTTTGCTGGCAACTTCCATTTTGTCTGCCGACTTCAGCCGGCTGGGCGAAGCTGTTGCTTATGTGGAAAAGGCTGGAGCCCACTGGCTTCACATTGATGTGATGGACGGGCATTTTGTCCCCAACCTGACAATTGGGCCGCTGGTCGTTAAGGCGCTAAGGCCGAAAAGCCAGCTGTTGTTCGACGTTCACCTGATGATTGATAATCCCGAAATGTACCTGCGGGAATTCAGGGCGGCGGGAGCGGATCTGATTACTGTCCATGCGGAAACATGCCGTCACTTGCACCGCGTGATTCAGATGATCAAAGAGACAGGGGCCAAGGCGGGGGTGGCGCTCAACCCGCATACACCTCTCGACGCAGTTGAGTACGTGCTGGAAGATCTTGACCTGGTCCTGTTGATGACTGTTAATCCGGGTTTCGGCGGGCAACGGTTTATTCCCGGGGCGCTTCCCAAAATAAGCGCGCTGCACGTCATGGCCAAAGAAAGAAATCCGGAACTGTATATCCAGGTTGACGGCGGCATAAATAAGGACACTGCCCCGATGGCGGTGGAAGCAGGGGCGAATGTGCTGGTTGCAGGGTCGGCGGTGTTTAACCATCCTAACCCAGCGCAGGCTGTTGCCCAGCTGCTGGAATCTTACCAGACATGAGTATTGCCGTGACAGCCGGCCTAAATTGCGGAGGTATCCATGAAAAATAAAAAATGCCTGATTATTTCGGGAGGATGTTTGGAAACGGGACCGTTTTACCAGGCTCTGGCCCAAGAGGCCCACTGCGTTATCTGCGCTGACGGCGGGGCCAGGCACGCTGCGGCTCTCGGAATTGTGCCTGCGCTTGCGGTCGGGGACTTCGATACGCTGACCGAAAAGGAACTTGCCGAACTGGCAGCGCTGGGAACAAAAATCATCCGTTGCCCAAGGGAAAAAGATTATACCGATACACAAATGGCCCTCGAAAAGGCGCTGGAAATGGGCTTTCAAGAGATTGACATTGTCGCCGCTCTTGGTGGAAGGCTCGATCACGCGCTGGCCAATGTCATGCTTTTAGCGCTGCCAAAGGCCGAAGAAGCAAGGATAAGGCTGCTGGACGAGGACCAGGAGGTCTTCTTAATAAGAAGAAAAACGGTTTTGCGCGGAAAGCTTGGCGAAACAATCTCGTTGTTGCCGTTAAGCGAAGAGGTGTCTGGTATTAGAACGCGGGGACTTTATTACCAGGTTGATAACGGCAGGTTTGTCATGGGGATTCCGGTTGGAGTAAGCAATGTATTCAGTGAAGAAACCGCCGAGATAGAGATTGAAAAGGGCTTGCTGCTGGCCATCCGGGTGAGGAATAAACAAGGATAAAAAAAGAACCTCCCTTATCTGAGGTCCTTTTCGCGGCTTGAATCATTTTGCTATACGACCCTCTGAACTTTGCCCGAACGCAGGCAGCGCGTACAGACAAGCAATTTTTTAGGAGTGCCGTTGACCATCGTTCTAACCGTCTGCAGGTTCGGCGACCAGGTTTTCTTTGTCCGGATATGGGAGTGGCTTACCTTCATACCGGTCCCTTTACCTTTACCACATATACCACATTTATAGGACATGGATTACACCTCCTTAAGGCCGGTACAGGCCAGTAAGTAACAAAAAGCTCACTTGTATATAATATCAAAAACAACTGGCACACGCAAGAACAAATAATTCCCGAAACGACTTTACACTAACCCGCAATTGGAAAACGGTTTACTAAAAGGAGGTGTCTTTCTATGAAGCAGGAAATCCTGCGCATGCTGATCGAAAAACGGGGAAATTACCTTTCGGGAGAAGAAATCAGCAGGCTGCTCGGAGTGAGCAGGGTCGCAGTGTGGAAACAGGTCAATGCCCTGCGGCAAGAAGGCTATAACATAGAATCTTCCCCCAAACAGGGCTACCGGATAGTGGAGCTGCCCGATATCCTGTCAAAAGAGGAAATAACGATTGGCTTGGCCGGGCAGGACTTTATAAAAGAGGCAGCCGTGTTTGAGCAGGTTTCTTCGACAAATGACCTGGCAAAAGCAATGGCGGCGCAAGGTTCACCCGAAGGAACGCTGGTTGTGGCGGATAAGCAAACAAAAGGCAAGGGGAGGATGGGGCGTTCCTGGGAATCTCCATCCGGTAAAGGACTTTATTTTAGCCTTGTTCTGAAACCTAAAATAAAACCTGTCCACGCCCCCCAACTGACACTTGTGGCCGCAGTCGCAGTGTGCCGGGCCATACGCGGTTTGACAAAACTCCCCGTGACTATCAAGTGGCCCAACGATATTCTGCTGGAGGATAAAAAGGTTTGCGGAATCCTTACGGAAATGAGTTCGGAGATCGACCAGATCAATTATATTGTGCTGGGAATCGGGGTCAATGTGAACCAGGGAAAAGACGATTTTCCAGAAAATTTAAGGGATAAAGCCATTTCTCTGGCCGCAGCGGCGGGCTGTTTGTTTCGCCGGGTCGCTTTGTTGCTGGAAATTGTGAAGGAACTGCGCACGGTTTACCGGCTTTATCAAAGAGAGGGGTTTGCCGTTATTGTGGAAAGCTGGATAAAAATGAACTCCACCCTGGGCAGGGAGGTTTTCGTCTCTTCGCACGGGGAACAATACTGCGGGACTGCCGAAGGCATAGACGAACAAGGACGGCTCCTGGTGAGAAAAGGCGATGGAACCCTGGAAACCCTTGTTGCGGGCGACATTTCGTTGAGAGGCACACATTGACTTAGCGAACTAAATAAATTATGATCGCCAGCAGGATTTTAAAATTGTTTAGAGAATAATTAATCTGAACTAAATATCCCCCTGCGAGATATTTGTTAATCTAACAGGAAGGGTGGTGGGTTAACAAGCTAAACAGATTTAATCAAACCGGTTAAAGAGAAAAGAAGAAAAGAGAAAAGAAGAAAAAATGGAGGGTGAATTAAAAAATGACACCAGCAACTATTACCTTGTTAATCTTGTTGGGTGCCGCGATTTTGTTTATTACCGAGGTGATTCCTCTAGCCGTTACCGCTATGTCAGTCGCCGTCGTCCTCTTCTTGTCGGGAGTGCTGGATGCAAAAGCGGCGTTCAGCGGTTTGATGGACAACAACGTTATTTTGTTTGCCGGCATGTTCGTGGTAGGAGCGGCGCTTTTCGAAACGGGAGTAGCCGCCAAAATCGGCGATGGAGTTGTAAGAATAGCCGGGAAAAGCGAAAAAAAGCTGCTGGTAGCTGTTATGGCCGTTGGAGCTCTTCTCTCCTCAGTGTTATCGAATACAGGGACAACGGCTGTTTTGATGCCTGTGACCATTGCTATCGCGGGTGCGGCCGGTTACAACCGTTCTAAGCTTTTAATGCCTCTAGCCTTTGCGGCTGGGCTCGGAGGGGTTATCACCTTAATCGGCACGCCGCCCAACCTGCTGGTGAAAAGCGCGCTTGAAGCGGCCAAGCTGGGTACATTCGGTTTCTTTGAATACGCCTGGATAGGGATACCTTTAACAATTGCGGGCATTGTTTACATGGTTACTCTGGGCATAAAACTTATCCCTGACAGGGCAATGGACATGGAAGCCGTTGACGCGGCCGTGAAAGCGGAGGTGGGGACCGCCAAAGAAGTGAGCTCCACCAAACAGACGATCTCTATTGCCGTCCTGCTGGCTGCGGTTTTGGGCATGATCTTTGAAAAACAAATCGGGGTCCCTCTCCACGTGACCGCAGTTATCGGCGCGCTGGTAATCGTAATCACCGGCGTGATGACCGACAAGCAGGCATACAGGGCCATCGACTGGACCACGATCTTCCTGTTTGCGGGCATGCTTCCCCTGGCCTCGGCGCTGGATAAGACGGGGGCCGGCAAACTGATCGCCAATGTCGTAATAGGCTTTATCGGTAAGGACGCCAGTCCGTACCTTATAACGGCTGCGCTGTTCTTCGTTGCCGTCGCTCTCACCCAGTTCATGTCCAATACTGCCAGCACAGCGCTCTTGGCGCCGATAGGCATAGCTATCGCCAAGGGACTGGGTGCTGATCCACGGGCGGTGTTGATGGCCATAGCCGTTGCTGCCTCCTGTGCTTTTGCTACTCCGGTCGGCACGCCTCCCAACACACTTGTGCTGGGGCCCGGCGGGTACCGGTTTATGGACTACGTGAAGGCTGGAACGCCTTTAGTGGTGCTGGCCTGGATAGTGTCAGTCATTATAATTCCTATTGTTTGGCCGTTCTTCTAAAATTATAGAAGTATATTAAGAGTTATCCAGAAGAGGGCGCCGTCGTTTATTCGGCGGCGCCCTTGATGACATTCCTTATAGTATTTAGATTTTTACAAAGAAGGTATCCATTGCAAATCTTATTAAATTTCTATTTTAGATTGCTCTTTTTTTCACGGTATTATATAATTATTTTAGATATGAATGCCCAAATAGCTTGTGAGGTGGAGGTGGTGGGGGATTGACAGGACCGGAAATTGCGGACAGAATAGGGACTGATACTATTTTTATAACCGGTTACGCCAAACTGCCATCATCCATTACGGCGGCAAAACTCTATGAGGTCATTGCAGTAGGGGTAGAGATTGATCCAAATACCGGTATTATAGTAGAATGCGATTGTACGTTGGCTACCACGGTAGGAAGAAACTTTTTGAAAAAGCTGGTGCTTGGATACAACCTCAGTTATGGAATAGACGATTTGCTGAACAGGTTTGAAGTAAGGTACCACGGCAGTGCCCGCAAGGCCATTATCACCGCTTTGAAAATCATGTACGAGAAGTGGCTCGCCTACTTGCAGATGGTCAAGGACGGCGAGATAACCCAATAACCAAATAAATGTGGGGTTGATAAGGGCGGGATGAACGCGCGGGTTGGCGTATCCTCCCCGTAAAGACCGATGAAGTGCTTATGACGGTGAACCGCACCGGACAAGTAAGCAAAACTAGTTGGTTACCCTGTGGGGTAGTATTCACCTTAAAACAGGAGCGACCGGCTAGTTTTTTATTTATCCAAATAAATAAAATAAATAAAAAGAATAAATGGAGGGTTAAAAATGTACGAGGAGAGAATCAGGTGCAAGAAACTCCTGGAAAAGGTGGTCTCCGCAGACGAAGCCGCCATGCTGATCAAGGACGGAATGAGGGTCGGCACAAGCGGGTTTACGCCCTGCGGTTACCCGAAGGCTGTTCCTCTTGCCCTGGCCAGGCAGGCAAGAGAAGGGCGCAAGGTAAAAATCGACCTCTTGACGGGCGCGTCGGTTGGAGTCGAGCTGGACGGGGAGCTGACCGAGGCGGGCGTAATCGCCAGAAGGGTACCCTATCAGACGAACGAGGCCATTCAAAAGGCGATTAATGACGGCCGGATTAACTACATAGACCAGCACCTGAGTCACAGCCCGCAGCAGGTCCGTTACGGGTTTCACGGTAAACTGGACGCGGCGATAATCGAGGCGGTGGCGATTACGGAAGAAGGGCACATTGTCCCGTCAACCTCGATGGGCAATTCTCCGACTTTTGTTCAGGAAGCTGGGTTTGTCATTGTCGAAATAAACACCAGCCAGCCCCTGCAATTGGAGGGCATGCACGACGTTTACATTCCCCAAGACCCGCCCAACCGCCGGCCCATACCTATCGTCAATCCCGGGGACAGGATCGGGACGCCCTATATCCACTGCGGTCCTGAAAAGATCAAGGCGATAGTGGTCACCGATATCACCGATAAGGTAAGGCCCCTGGCCCCTCTTGACGATGAAAGCCGGGCGATGGCGCGCAACCTGATAGACTTTTTCAAGAAAGAAGTAAAAATGGGCAGGCTGCCGAAAAACTTGCTGCCCCTGCAGTCCGGCGTCGGCAACGTGGCTAATGCCGTTTTGGCGGGCTTGCTGGAGTCGGATTTTGAAAACCTGGTCTTTTACTCTGAGGTTATCCAGGATGCGGCACTCGATATGATCGACGCCGGCAAATTCGCGGTCGTTTCAGGCACGTCGCTGACGCCCTCCGAAGAAGGGCTGGTGAGGTTTAAGGAGAAGATAGAATTTTACCGGAAGAAAATAATCCTAAGGCCGCAGGAGATAAGCAACAACCCGGAAATTGCACGCCGGCTGGGCGTAATAAGCATGAACACCGCCATCGAGGTGGACATATACGGGCACGCCAACTCCACCCACCTGATGGGTACCAGGATGATGAACGGGATAGGAGGCTCCGGCGACTTCACCAGGAATGCCTATCTTTCCGTGTTCCTGACAGCCTCAACGGCGAAAAAAGGCAACATCTCTTGTGTTGTTCCGATGTGTTCCCATATCGATCATACCGAGCACGACATCTGTGTAATCGTGACCGAACAGGGAGTGGCAGACCTGAGGAACAAATCGCCCAAGGAAAGAGCCTTGGAGATTATCAACAACTGCGCGCATCCAGACTACAAGCCGCTTTTGAGGGAATATTTCGAAGAGGCGTGCAGGGTTACCAAGAATGCCCACACACCACACCTGATCGGCCGCTGCCATGAGTTTCACGAACGCTTTCTGAAAACAGGCTCCATGAAAAAGTAGAGAATATTAAGTTAAGACATCTTTGCTGCCCAGTTACATTAAAAGAACAAAAAGCAAATAGTTATAAAATATATATCTTGATAACATATTATTAAAAAAATAAAATGTAACTGGGCAGCAGTAATATTAGAGGAACCGGACAGCCGGTCTTCTCGGCAAAATCCGGGACCTCTTTGCGTAAAAGAGATATAATATATGGAAGGAGCGCAAGAAAATGTTTGACAGAGAGAAAATCAAAAAGACCGCAGCCGCCAAAGAGACATGGGAAAAGGGCATGGTTGCAAAAGCACTTTCCAGGAGCAAGGAACGGTTTGAGGAATTTGTCAACACTTCCGGGATAAAAGTTGACAGGCTTTACACGCCAGTTGATCTTGCCGATTTTGACTACGAAAGCTCGCTGGGTTTCCCCGGAGAGTTCCCTTTTACCAGGGGAGTGCAGCCAACCATGTACCGCGGCCGGTTTTGGACTATGCGGCAGTACGCCGGGTTTGCCACGGCCGAGGAATCGAACAAGCGTTACAAGTACTTGCTGGAACAAGGCCAGACCGGGCTTTCGGTGGCCTTTGACCTGCCCACCCAGATAGGCTACGACTCGGACGACGAAATAGCCCAGGGTGAAATAGGCAAGGTCGGCGTGGCAATCGACTCCCTGGCCGACATGGAAATCCTGTTCAACGGGATTCCCCTTGATAAGGTGAGCACGTCCATGACCATCAACGCACCAGCCTCCATCCTGCTGGCCATGTACATCGCCGTGGCGGAAAAACAGGGGGTCACTGCAGATAAGTTAAACGGCACCATCCAAAATGACATACTCAAGGAGTATGCCGCAAGAGGCACATACATTTTCCCGCCAGAACCCTCCATGCGGTTGATCACGAATATCTTCGAATTTTGTTCTCAAAACGTGCCCAACTGGAATACAATCTCCATCTCCGGTTATCACATTCGTGAAGCGGGTTCCACAGCCGCGCAGGAAATAGCGTTTACCCTTGCCGACGGCATCGCTTACGTGGAAGCCGCCATCAAAGCGGGCATGAACGTGGACGATTTTGCAGGACGCTTATCATTCTTCTTCAATTCGTACAATGACCTTTTTGAAGAGGTGGCCAAGTTCCGGGCGGCCCGAAGATTGTGGGCCAAAATCATGAAAGAAAGGTTTAAAGCCAAGGACCCGCGTTCCATGATGCTTCGCTTCCACACCCAGACCGGCGGTTCAACCCTGACCGCACAGCAGCCCGATAACAATATTATCCGTGTTACTATCCAAACGCTGGCTGCCGTGCTGGGAGGGACTCAATCGCTTCACACCAACTCCAAGGACGAAGCTCTATGCCTGCCCACCGAGGACTCCGTCCGTATTGCCCTGCGCACGCAGCAGATTGTGGCTTATGAATCAGGCGTTTGTGACACCGTGGACCCGCTGGCTGGTTCGTACTACGTGGAAAGCCTTACTAACGCGCTCGAAAAAAAAGCCATGGATTACATTGAAAAAATAGATTCCCTGGGCGGAGCCGTCAAGGCCATAGAACAGGGTTACATCCAAAAAGAGATTGCCGACAGTTCGTACGCTTACCAGAAGGAGATCGAGTCAGGAAAACGTGTTGTTGTCGGTCTCAACAAGTTCCAGATCAAAGAGAAGCCGGTTGAAGATCTGTTGAGGGTGGACCCCATTGTCGGCGAGACTCAAATTAAGAAGTTAAAGGCCATGAAAGCATCACGGGACAACGTGGCCGTGAAGTCGAAATTGGAAGCCCTGTGCCAGGCCGCCCAAGGCGACGGCAACCTCATGCCCTATATACTTGATGCGGTCCGCGTGTACGCAACAGAAGGCGAAATCTGCAATGTGCTGAGAGAAGTGTTCGGCGAGTATAGGCCGGTTGAAATCCTGTAGCTAGAGATAATAAAAAGTAGATGGGGGTTAGTGAAATGACTGAGAAACGGATAAGAGTTCTGGTAGCAAAACCTGGTTTGGACGGCCACGACCGAGGCGCCAAAGTCATTGCGAGGGCTCTTCGCGATGCGGGTATGGAGGTTATTTATTCGGGACTTCGCCAAACCCCGGAACAAATCGCAGCCGCCGCCGTGCAGGAAGATGTCGATGTGGTCGCTATGAGTTTGCTTTCCGGAGCCCATAACCATCTTTTCCCGAAGGTGGTCCAGCTTCTAAAGGAGAAAGGCATGGACGATGTTCTGGTTGTTGGCGGGGGGGTAATACCGGACAGCGATATTCCGTTCCTGAAGGAAAAAGGAGTTTCCGAGATTTTTACCCCTGGAACACCAACCTCGACAGTGATAGAATTTATAAAAAACAATGTTAAAAAAGCGGTGCTATGATGGAAATTGTAGATAAAGCCCGGCAGGGTGACCGCCGGGCAATCGCACGGCTGATCAGCCTGTCCGAAAACGAAGAACCCGGGGCCGGAGAAGCGCTTAAAATGATGTATCCTTATACCGGGAACGCCCATATTGTCGGCATTACAGGCCCGCCAGGTTCAGGGAAAAGCACGCTCACCGATAAGCTGGTGAAAGAACTAAGAAAGAGGCAAAAAACGGTTGGGATCCTGGCAGTAGATCCTACAAGCCCTTTTACCGGTGGGGCGATACTTGGCGACCGGGTACGCATGTCCGATCTTAACCTTGACCCCGGCGTGTATATCCGCAGCATGGGAACAAGAGGCCGGCTCGGCGGCCTGGCCAAAGCGACGCATTTCGCTGTCAAGATCTTGGACGCCTGCGGCTTTGATTATATTTTTATTGAAACCGTGGGTGTGGGGCAGTCTGAAGTGGATATCGTCAAAACCGCGGATACCACAATAGTCGTGACGGTTCCAGGGTTAGGCGACGACATCCAGGCAATTAAAGCGGGTATCCTGGAAATAGGCGACATCTTTGTTGTGAACAAGGCTGACCGCGACGGCGCCAACAGGGTGGTCATCGAACTGGAAATGATGCTTGAATTGAACCCCAACAAGCCGGAATGGGACTTTCCGATCATCATGACAGTTGCCCCGCAGAATAAAGGGGTTATGGAAACTGTTGACAGCATCATTAAACACTATAATTATTTGAATGAATCCGGGGAACTTCTCAGGAGGCGCCGGGAAAGAATGAGAACGGAGATTTTCGACTTGGTTACGCAGCAATTGACCATGCACCTTACGCAGAAACTGGCCCGGGAAGGAAGGTTCGAAAAGGAGCTGGACAGGGTTCTCAACAAGATAAACGACCCGTATACCCTGGTAAAAAGCATCCTTGAGGAGACTCTCAGGTAAACACAAAGAAGTCCTAAATGTATTGTTGTATTGTTGTATACAGTAACGTATAATAATTCCAATATTATAATCTAGGGGGGGTAGAACGATGAAAATTTTAAAGGTGGACCATGTCGGCATAGCCGTAAATAACCTGGACGAGGCGTTGAAGTTTTACACGGAAATCCTGGGAATCAAGTGCGTCGGGACCGAAGTCGTCGAGGACCAAAAAGTGAGAGTGGCCTTCTTGCCTTGCGGCGACAGCGAACTGGAACTCTTGGAATCGACGACGCCGGACGGGCCGGTGGCCAAGTTCATAGAAAAGAACGGCGAGGGTATCCAGCATATTGCCCTGAAGGTTGAAAACATTGAAGAAGCGCTGGCTTATCTCAAAGAAAAAGGTGTACGCCTTATTGACGAAAAACCACGCTACGGGGCGGGCGGTGCCAGGATCGCCTTCCTGCACCCCAAGGCTACCAGGGGTGTCTTGCTGGAAATATCAGAGAGGAAATAAAATGAAATAAATGCAGAAAAGAGGGATTCTCGAAAAATGAGTACAAGCGCAAGAATTGACGAACTAAGGGAGCGGAGCAGGAAAGCAGAAAAAGGAGGCGGAGAAAAAGCCATCGAAAAGCAGCACAAGAGCGGCAAACTTACGGCCCGGGAAAGGATAGAAAGGCTGCTGGATGCGGGGTCCTTCACGGAGCTGGACAAATTTGTGGCTCACCGCTGCGTGAACTTCGACATGGCGGGGAAAGAAGCGCCGGGAGACGGCGTGATCACCGGCTACGGGACCATAGACGGCCGGCTGGTATACATCTTTGCGCAGGATTTCACCGTGCTGGGCGGTTCGCTGGGCGAAATGCACGCCAAAAAGATCTGCAAGGTCCTTGATTTGGCTGTGAAAATGGGCGCGCCGGTAATCGGGCTAAACGATTCCGGCGGGGCCAGGATCCAGGAAGCGGTTGACGCGCTGGCCGGATACGGGCAGATCTTTTACCGCAACACCCTGGCATCGGGGGTGATTCCCCAGCTGTCGGTAATAATGGGCCCGTGCGCCGGGGGCGCGGTGTATTCGCCAGCCCTCATGGACTACGTGTTCATGGTAAAAAACACCTCGCGGATGTTCATCACCGGGCCGCAGGTGATAAAAGCCGTAACCGGCGAAGAAGTGACCGACGAGCAGCTGGGCGGCGCCATGACCCACAACCGGATCAGCGGGGTGGCGCATTTCGCCGCTGAAGACGAAGAGGACTGCTTCAACCAGATCAGGACCCTGCTGAGCTACCTGCCCTCCAATAACCTGGAAGAACCCCCGTATGTAGAGACGGGAGACGACCCGGAGCGCATGGACGAAACCTTGAACGAAATAATTCCCGACAATCCCAACGCTGGTTATGACATGGCAGCGGTGATCCAGAAGGTTGTAGACAACGGCGAGTTTTTCCAGACCATGCCCTATTACGCGCCGAACATCCTGACCGGATACGCCAGGGTAAACGGGCGGGTCATCGGCATAATCGCCAACCAGCCCAGGCACCTGGCGGGCTGCCTGGACATCAACGCCTCCGACAAGGCGGCGCGGCATATCCGTTTCTGCGACGCTTTCAACATCCCGGTGGTGAACTTCGTGGACGTGCCCGGCTATCTTCCCGGGACGAATCAAGAATACGGCGGGATTATCCGGCACGGCGCCAAACTGCTTTATGCCTATTCCGAAGCGACCGTACCCAAGATTACCATCGTGACAAGAAAAGCCTACGGCGGGTCTTACTTGGCCATGTGTTCACAAGACCTGGGTGCCGATCAGGTTTTTGCCTGGCCCACTGCCGAAATAGCCGTGATGGGAGCTGAAGGCGCAGCAAACATCATTTTCCGCAAAGAAATCGAAGGGGCGGAAAACCCGGCTGCAAAACGAGAAGAATTGATTGCCGATTACCGGGAGAGGTTTGCCACACCGTATGTGGCAGCGGAAAGAGGTTTTGTGGACATAGTCATCGAACCGAAAGAGACACGTCCCCGCCTGGCCAATGCCCTGGAAATGCTGGCGACCAAGCGCGAAACCAGGCCGGCCAAAAAACACGGGAACATACCCCTGTAAAGGAGACACCTGAAAGGAGGGACGAAAAGTGTTCGGTTTCGGTTTAACAGTTGCGGGCATCGGCATAGGTATAGTGTTTTTAGAGCTGATGATCCTGGTGCTGGTGATATTCCTGATCAGCACCGCTTCCAAAAGGATAGAAGGCAAAAAGAGCAGCGCCGCTGCCGTTACCGTGAAGCAAGAAGAAGACCATAAAGTGCAGGAAGAGCAGGCCCAAAGCGAGGACGAAGTCATGGCGGTCATCGCGGCGGCTGTTGCCGCTTGTTTCCAGGGCCAAACAACCATCCGCTCCATAACCCGCATAACAGGAACGAGCGCTCCTGCCTGGAGCCATGCCGGGCGGCAGGAAACAATGGCCTTAAGACAGCTGTGAACAAAAAAACAAACGTGAAAAGGAGAGAAAACTGACATGAGAAAATTTCAAATAACCGTTAACGGTAAAGTATACGAAGTAGAAGTGGAAGAAGTGGGCGGTACAGCCGCTGCGCCGCGCGCCGCTGCGCCCGCTCCGAGGCCTGCCGCCCCGGCGCCGGCACAGGCCGCGACACCGGCACCCGCTCCAAAACCGGCTGCCGCTCCCGCCCCGGCTGGCGCCGAAGTGGTCACCGCGCCGATGCCCGGGAAAATCCTGTCCATAAAAGTGAAGGCGGGGCAGGCCGTGAACGCCGGCGACCTGATCCTGACCCTGGAAGCGATGAAAATGGAAAACGAAATATTCTGCGGGTCAGCCGGGACGGTGAAAGAAATCAGGGTAACAGAGGGTGCTGCCGTTAACCCCGGCGATGTCCTCGTGGTGATCGGCTGATATAAAGAGGACAAGCGTAATAACTCGAGAGGGGTTGAAAAAC